>JAYSFH010000304.1:0-5206 GCA_041913405.1 Dongia sp.
GACGGCCGACATCAGAAATAGCCCTCCTTCTTCTTCTTCTCCATGGAGGACTTTTCGTCGTGGTCGATCAGGCGACCCTGGCGCTCTGAGGTCGTGGCGGTGAACATCTCGGTCACGATGTCCTCGAGGGTCGCCGCCGGGGATTCGATGGCCCCGGTCAGCGGATAGCAGCCCAGCGTCCGGAAGCGCACGAGCCGCTGCTCGATCTTCTCCCCGGCCTTCAATTTCATCCGGTCGTCGTCGACCATCATCAGCATGCCGTCGCGTGCGACGACCGGCCGGTGCTTGGCGAAATAGAGCGGAACGATCGGGATCTGCTCCATCAGGATGTATTGCCAGATGTCGAGCTCGGTCCAGTTGGAGAGCGGGAAGACGCGGATCGACTCACCTTTGTTGATCCGCGTGTTGTAGACCCGCCAGAGTTCCGGCCGCTGGTTCTTCGGGTCCCAGGCATGGGCGGCGGTGCGGAAAGAGAAGATCCGCTCCTTCGCCCGCGACTTCTCCTCGTCGCGCCGCGCGCCGCCGAAAGCCGCGTCGAAGCCCCATTTGTCGAGCGCCTGCTTCAGGGCCTCGGTCTTCATCACCTGGGTGTGGAGCGAGGAGCCGGAATCGAACGGGTTGATTCCGCGCTTCACGCCTTCCTCGTTCACATGGACCAGGAGGTCGAGGCCGAGCCGCTTCGCGGTCTCGTCGCGGAAGCTGATCATCTCCCGGAACTTCCAGGTCGTATCGACATGGAGCAGCGGAAAGGGCGGCTTCGAGGGATAGAAAGCCTTCATCGCCAGATGCAGCATGACCGACGAATCCTTGCCGATCGAATACAGCATCACGGGATTGCGGAACTCCGCCGCAACCTCGCGCATGATGTGGATGCTCTCCGCCTCCAGGCGGCGAAGATGGGAAATGACGGTCTGACGGTTGGACAAGCTCAGGATTCCTCGGGTGAAGCGGAGTGACATATAGGCTGGAGCCGCGACCGAAGCAACTTGCATAACAAGGAGAAAAATCAAATGCTTAGCAAGTTATACATTTCATTGATGTTTTAATTGGAGCGAAGTTCCCAAATATTTAACTTCGCCGATTTGTTATTTCCTATCTATCCCTGCCCGCACGCCGGGCGTGGGGCGTGCTATACGGTCCGGCAAGGCAGATTTGAGCGCGTTTGGACCATCCATGGGGTTATTTCCGGCCACGAAAGACATCGTTCGGGAGCAAGACAAATCGGCCAGTGCGGCCGACGGGGCCGGCAGCAACGCGCGGCACATCCCCTGGCTCGAGCAGGTCTTGCTCTTTCTGGCGCTGGCCGTGTTCTTCTCGATCGGCCCGGCAAAGGAAAGTCCGCAGCTCGGGCAGAGCAATCTCCAGAGCACGCTGGGACAGGGTGCGGCGCTCGCCATCACCGTGCCGTTCGTGCTGTTCCACTTGCGTGGGGTGTTGCCCCTGATCCTCCGCAGCCCGCTGCTGGTCGCTTTCATCCTCATCGCGCTCGCCTCGGTCGCTTGGAGCGCCTTTCCCAGCCTCACCTTTCGGCGCGACGCTTCGCTGCTGTCGCCGATCCTGGTGGGCCTGGTCGCCGCCTATCGCTACGACCCCGAAGATGTTCTCCGCATCATCGGCCGCTTCTGCCTGCTGCTGACGGGAGTCTCGCTCATCGTCATCGTTGCATTCCCTTCGATCGGCATCATGCACGATGCCCACAATCCCGGGCTCGACGGCGCCTGGCGCGGATTCACGCCGCACAAGAGCGTCTTCGGCACCACGCTTGTCCTCGGGTTCCAGATCTATGCCTGGCGTGCACTCTTCGAGGCGAAGCGGCGCTGGCTGCATGTCGGGATTGCCGTCGCCATGATGGTGTTCTGCTTCCTGGCCCGATCCTCGACCGGCTTCATTGCGATGAGCTTCAGCCTGCTGCTGCTGGCGATCCTCGCCGTCAGGCGCTCGGACCTGCGCATGCGGTTCCTGCCCGAGCTTGCGTTCTGGGGCCTGCTGCTCATTGCATTGTTGATCCTGCCGTTCATGCTCACCAGCCTGGTCCAACTGCTCGGCAAGGACGTCAGTCTCACCGGGCGCATTCCGCTCTGGCAGAGCCTGATGCCGTTCATCGCCGACCGTCCTTGGCTCGGTTACGGCTACGGGACGTTCTGGGTGGCCGATACCCCGCAGATGATCCTGGTCCAGCGGCTGAATCCCTGGAACCCGCCGGATGCGCACAACGCCTATATCGGCGTGGCGTTGGAATTGGGATTGCCTGGCGCCATCATCGCCACCGGCCTCCTTTTGTCGGTTATCTTCCGCGCCTATCGCAGAAGCCGGTCGAGCGGGCTCGCCTGGCCGCCCTTCTTTTTTGCTTTCGCCTTCGTCTACGCGATCACCAACATGGTGGAGACTCCGCTTCTCTCCATGGGCAACTTCTTCACCTTCATGCTTGCCTTCTGCCATTTCGGACTGGTGCGGCATGCCTTGGGGCCAGCGCCGAAAGCAGTGACCTCCCCGGTCCGCCTCCAGACCCCGTTCGCCGGAACCGGCGCCCAAGCGGAACCGGGTTTGCGCTTTCGCCGCGTCACCGATCGCCCGCGCGGCGGCTGAGCGCGGCAATACGGATTACTCCCGCCAACATGACAAATTTGCCGCGCCCGTGCCGCCGGCCCCGACCCTAAACCCTGGCCTTTTGCGGACAATCCTGTTTTAGTCGATAAAACGGCCGAACCGGAACAACCGGTCGCCACGCGACAATTGTGAAACTCGAGAACGAGCGCGACAGGGGATGCTGGCTTTTCTCGGCAAGCGGCTGCTATCGCTTATCTTCACCATGCTGGCGGTCTCCGTCCTGGTGTTCGCCGCCTTCGAGTTCACGCCGGGCCAGGTCGCGCGCAAGGTGCTCGGCCCCTTCGCCACCCAGGATCAGGTCGACCAGCTGACCGAGCGCATGGGCCTCCACCGGCCGGTGCACGAACGCTACTTCGAGTGGCTCGGCAACACGCTCTCCGGCGACCTCGGCACGTCCACGCTGTACAAGACCGAGGTCAACAACATCATCTGGGACCGGCTCGGCAATACCCTGCTGCTGGCCGCGATCGCCTTCGTCATCATCGTCGTGCTCTCGATCGTCCTCGGCATCGCCGCCGGCATGCGCGAGGGCTCGAAGCTCGACCGCACCATATCGGTTGTCAGCATCGTCACCACTTCGGTGCCCGAGTTTGCCTCGGGCGTGTTTCTCGCCAGCATCTTCGTGATCTGGCTGGGCGTGCTGCCCGGCACCTCGCCGCTGGATTCCGGCGGGCAATGGTCGATCGCCGCCCAGCTGGTGCTGCCCGTCGCGGTGATGGTGCTCTATGACCTCGGCTATGTCGTGCGCATGGTCCGCGCCTCCATGGTCGAGGTGATGACCAAGCCCTATATCCGCACCGCGATCCTGAAAGGCCTCACCTTCAAGCAGGTGATCCTGAAACACGCGCTCCGGAACGCGATGATTGCGCCCTTCACCGTGATCCTGCTGCAGATCAACTATCTCATCACCGGCGTCGTCGTCGTCGAGGCGGTGTTCGCCTATCCCGGCTTCGGCCGCATGCTGCTGGAGGCGGCGCTGGCGCAGGATATCGCCGTGGTGGAGGCGGCGTCACTGTTCGCCGTCTTCGTCACCGTGATGACCCAGATCCTCGGCGACCTCGGCTACATGTACCTCAATCCCCGGATTCGCTTCGCATGACGGCGACGACCGCACAACCCGGGCGTCCGAGCCTGGCCCGGCGGACCTGGTTCCGGATCCGGCTGCTGAAGGAATCGCCGGTCGGCATGATCGGCGCCTTCCTGGTCCTGTTCTGGGTGCTGGTTGCGATCGTGGCGCCCTGGATCGCGCCGCACGATCCCAACGAAAGCAACATGGATGCGCTGATCGATCCCACGCCGACGGCGGTCAACTGGCTCGGCACCGACAACCAGGGCCGCGACATCCTTTCCCGCATCATCTGGGGCTCGCGCACCGTCCTGGTCGTGGCGCCGGTTGCCGTGCTCATCGCCTATGCCCTGGGCTGCGTGCTGGGCCTGCTGGCCGGCTACTACCGCGGCTGGGTCGATCAGTTGATCAACCGGATCGCCGACATCATCCTCTCCTTCCCGGCGATCATCCTCTACATCATCGTCATCATGCGCCTCGGGCCTTCGGCGGCGAACATCGTCATGGCGGTGGTCTTCATCGCGACCCCGCAGATCGTGCGCATCGTCCGCGGCATGACCTTGGAACTGCGCGAGCACGACTACGTCGCCGCGGCCAAGATGCGGGGCGAATCGCCGTTCTACATCATGCTGGCGGAGATCCTGCCCAATGCCCGCGGCCCGCTGATCGTCGATGCCTGCCTGCGCATGGGCTACACCACGATCACCATCGGCGTGCTCGGCTTCCTGGGGCTGGGCCTGCCGCCGCCGGATCCCGACTGGGGCGGCATGGTGAAAGACACTTATGCGATGATGACGATCTACCCGCATATGTCGTTGTTCCCCGCGCTGGCGATCTCCTCGCTGGTGGTCGGGTTCAGCCTGCTGGCCGACGGCATTCGCGAAATCAGCCTGAGGGATTGAAGCCTGGGATGACCGGATCAGCCGCCCGCACAGGATCTGCCCAGACGCCGACCGGCCCGCGGCTGGTCAAGCCGAGGCCGATCCTCGAGCTCAAGAATGTCGCCATCTCCTATCTGGTGCGGGCCGGCGAACTCAAGGTCGTGCCCAATGTCAGCTTGAGCCTCCACGAGGGCGAGGCGCTGGGCCTGGTCGGCGAATCCGGCTGCGGCAAGTCGACGCTCGCCTACGCGATCATGCGCTATCTCGGCGGCGCGGGGCGACTCTCCGGCGGCCAGATTCTGTTCGAAGGCCGCGACATGGGCAAGATGTCGGACGCGGAACTGCGGCAGATCCGCGGCAGCCGCATGGCCATGGTCTATCAGGACCCGATGAGCAGCCTCAATCCGGTCATCCCGATCGGGCGGCAGCTGATGGAAGTCCCGATCATCCATTCCGGTGCCGCCGAAGCCGAGGCCAGGCAGCGCGCCCTCACCATGCTGGCCGAGGTGAAGCTGCCCGATCCCGAGGCGATCTTCGACCGCTACCCGCACCAGCTCTCCGGCGGCCAGCAGCAGCGCGTGGTGATCGCCATGGCGCTGATGGCGGAACCGTCGCTGCTGGTGATGGACGAGCCCACCACCGGGCTCGACGT
>JAYSFH010000305.1:0-4518 GCA_041913405.1 Dongia sp.
TTGCCGCCGGCGGCATTGATGGCGGCCACGATCTGCTTGTTGATGGAACCCGCAAGCACCATCTCGACCACTTCCATGGCCGCGGCATCAGTGACCCGGAGGCCGTCGACGAAGCGCGACTGGATATTGAGCCGCTTCAGCATCTCGCCGATCTGCGGCCCGCCGCCATGCACCACCACCGGCAGGATGCCGACCTGGCGCAGCAGCACGATGTCGCGGGCGAAGACGCGGGCCAGCTCCGGATCGACCATGGCATGGCCGCCGTATTTGATGACGAAGCGCTTGCCCGAATACTTCTGCATATAGGGCAGGGCGTCGGTCAGCGTCTGGGCGGTCTTCAGCCAGTATTTGGTGTCGGTGAAGTTGATGGGGGACTGCGACATCTGCGGCGGCGTCCGATCCGGTGCTGTGGCGGAAAATGGCGGGGCTGACGTTGCGGTCAGTCGCCCGGGAAATCAAGAGTCAATACTGCTACTGAGTCGTCATTGCCGGGCTTGACCCGGCAATCTGGTCAGGTTTGGAGACAGATGCCCGGATCAAGTCCGGGCATGACGGTTTTCTAACGCGCTAGGAGCGATCGACCACCGCGGCCAGCTCGGCGCGGAGCTGGTCGATGCCGGCCTTGCTGCGGCTGCTGGTGACGATGATCTCGGGATGCGCCGCCGGCCGGCGCTCGAGCTGGATGGCGAGCCTTGCGCGGGCGATCTCGATCTCGTCCGGCTTCATCTCGTCGGCCTTGGTCATGACGATCTGGTAGGAGAGGGCGGCCTTGTCCAGGAGGTCCATCAGCTTGAGATCCGGTTCCTTGAAGCCGACCCGGCTGTCGATCAGCAGCAGCAGGCGGACCAGGTTGGGCCGGCCCTTCAAGTAGGCCGAGATCAGCTTCGACCATTCCTTGACTACGGCGCGGCCGACCTTGGCATAGCCATGGCCAGGCAGATCGACCAGGACCAGCCGCCCGGCGAGATCGAAGAAGTTGATCTGCTGGGTGCGGCCCGGCGTCCGCGAGATCCGCGCCAGGCTGTTGCGGTTGGTGAGGGCGTTGATCAGGCTCGACTTGCCGACATTGGAGCGGCCGGCGAAGGCGACCTCGATCGGGCCCGGCGGCGGCAGCGCCTCGACCGTCATGGTGCCGGCGATGAAGCGGCATTCCTGCGCGAACAGCCAGGTCGGATCGGTCGGCGTTTTGGCCAACCCGATCAGCCCTTCTTCGACTCAGCCGACTTGTCTATCGCCTTCGCGTCCCGGGCTTTGTTCGCCTTGTCCAGCTTGCGCATGATGTAGCGCTGCTGGGCGATCGAGAGCGTGTTGTTCCAGGCCCAGTAGATCACCAGGCCGACGGTGTTGTGCGCCAGCATGAAGGTGAAGATGAAGGGCATCAGCGCGAACATGCGCGCCTGGACGGGATCCGGCGGCGTCGGGTTCATCCGCATCTGCGCCCACATGGTGAAGCCCATGATGATCGGCCAGACGCCGATCGAGACGAAGGCGATGAGGCCGCCGATCAGCGGGATATGGATGAGGTCGGCCGAGGTCCAGGGCAGCAGGCCGAACAGGTTGAGGATAGAGGTCGGGTCCGGCGCCGAGAGATCGCGGATCCAGCCGAAGAAATGCGCATGCCGCATCTCGATGGTGACAGAGAGCACCTTGTAGAGCGCCAGGAAGACCGGGAACTGGATCAGGATCGGCAGGCAGCCGGCGGCGGGATTCACCTTCTCGCGCTTGTAGAGCGCCATCATCTCGGTGTTCATCCGCTGCTTGTCTTCGCCGTACTTCTCCTTGAGCTCCGCCATCTTCGGCTGGAGCAGCTTCATCTTGTTCATCGAAGCGTAGGACTTGTTCGCCAGCGGGAACAGGCAGGCGCGCACCAGAACGGTGAGGCAAAGGATGGCGATGCCGAAGTTGCCGACCGGGCCCAGCACCTTCAGGAAGCCGTAGATGTAGTCGAGCACGATGAACAGCGGCTTGGCCACGAACCAGAACAAGCCGAAGTCGATCGAGCGGTCGAGCAGCGGGATGCCCAGCCGGTCGCGATAATCGGCCAGCACATGCAGCACCTTGGCGCCGGCGAAGATCTGGTTGCTGAACGAAGCGGACGCCCCCGGCGCCACGGTCTGCGCCGCGCCGGTGAAGTCGCCCTGGAAGGAATCCTGCTTCGGGTCATAGAAGGCGCGGGCGCTGACCTTGGCGTCGTTCGGGATGACCGCGGCCACCAGCCAGTATTTGCTGGTGATGCCGATCCAGCCGCCCTGGCTCTCCATCTTGTAGATGCCGGCCTCGCCCGGGTTGTCCACCGCGTGGGTATGGGCGTGGGAATAGTCCCAGGGATTGGTGAAAACGCCGCCGCCCTGGAGTGCCCCATCCAGCACGCCGATCAGGCCTTCGCGGATGCCGAGCGCCGCGTAGTTCTTCGGCAGGCCGAACTCGACCACGCGGGAATAGGGGACGACGGAGACCGGGGTCGATCCCTTGTTCTCGACCGCCTGCTCGATGGTGAAGAGATAGTTCTGATCGACCGAGAAGGTGCGCTTGAAGACGAGACCCGATCCATTGTCCCAGGTCAGCACCACCGGATGATCGACCGAGAGCGTGTCGCCGGTCGCCTGCCAGACCGTGTCGAAGGTCGGCAGCTTCACGCTGGCGTCACCCGAGGTGAAGCCGGCTTCCGCGAACTGCGCCTCGGGGCCACCGGTCGGGCTCAACAGCACAACCTGCGGGCTGGTGGGATCGACGGTCTCGGTGTAGTCCTTCAGCACCAGGTCATCGAGCCTTCCGCCCTTCAAGGCGATCGAGCCATGCAGCTTCGGCGTGTCGATGGCGACGCGCGGGCTCTGCGCCAGGGCCTCTTCGCGGGTCTTGGTGGGCGCGGTCGAGCCGGCGCTCGGTGCGGCACTCGGGGCCGCGCTGAGTGCCGCCTGCGTCTGGGCCGGCTGCTGCGCCGCCTGCTGCTCGGCCGCCTGCTGTTGCGCCTGCTGCTGGGCCTGGTGTTCCTTCAGCCGCGGCATCTCGTAGAAATACTGCCAGCCGATCATGATGATCGCCGAGAGGACGATCGTGATGATGAGGTTCTTCTTTTCCATGATCGGCCGGGCGGAGTTCATTTCTTCTTCGATCTTGTCTGGTTGATGCGATCAGCGCGGATCGGCGACCGCAATATGGTGATGGTGCTCGCAATCTTCATGCGGGACCGGGTCGTAACCGCTGCCGCCCCAGGGATGGCAGCGCAGCAGGCGGCGCGTCGTGAGGTAGGCGCCGCGAAAGAGGCCATGGCGCTGCAACGCCTCGACGGCATAGGCGGAGCAGGTCGGCTCGTAGCGACAGCTCGGCGGCAGCAGCGGCGAGATGAACCACTGATAGGCGCGCACCGGAACGATGGCGATCCAGGCGAGCATCAATGCGTCTTTCGTGCGGCTTTGGTGCGGTTGAGGCTCTGCTGGAGATCGCGGCGCAGCGCGTCGAACGGGCGATCGACGGTCGCAGGACGCGCAATCAGCACCAGGTCGAGGCCGGGATTGGCACCGTTCGCGATCATCTCCGCCGCCAGCGCCTTCAAGCGCCGGCGCGCGCGGTTGCGCTTCACCGCATTGCCGACTTTGCGGCTGGCGGTGAAGCCGACGCGGATTTCAGCTTCGGCGGTTTCGGATTCCGGCTGCGGTGCGGCCTGCAGGATCAGGCCGGGCGTGGCCCATTTGCGCCGGAGCGCGGCCACGCGCAGAAAATCGGCGCGCCGCTTCAGGCGGCCGACGGATGAACCCGCCGCTGAGTTCTTGGGGGGGCGCTCATCCTTGCCCACCAGGTCTTAAGCGCTGAGGCGCTTGCGGCCCTTGGCACGGCGCGAGGACAGGACTTTGCGACCGCCGACGGTCTCCATCCGGGACCGGAAACCATGGCGGCGCTTGCGGACCAGCTTGGACGGCTGATAGGTGCGCTTCACGACACAAAACTCCACGAAATTCAGCAATTTGGGATTTCGCGGGGTGTATAGAGAAACCGACCCCCCAAGTCAATCAACCTGGGCCGCTAATGGCCGCGGCCGGTGTGGGATTTGGCCGGTTCCGGGATGGCATATTCATTCCCGGATTTGATGCTGTCGAGCACGATGGAAGAGCGGATTCCCGCCACTTCCGGCGCCCGCATCAGGTTTTCGCTCAGGAAATCCGAGAAAGCCTTCAGGTCCGGGACCGCGATCTTCAGCAGGTAATCGGCCTCGCCGGTCAGCGCCTGGCATTCGAGGATTTCCGGCAAGGCTTTGACTCGGCGATGAAAATCGCCCATCCCGCCCTCGCTGTGGATCTTCAGCGTGATGAGGCAATAGGCGGTCAGGCCGATGCCGATCTTCAGCGGGTCCAGCACCGCCTGGAAGCGCCGGATATAGCCGTCCTCCACCAGCCGGGTGACCCGGCGGGAAACCTGCGAGGCGGAGAGATTGACCTTCTGCCCCAGCTCGACATTGGACAGCCGGCCGTCATGCTGGAGCGCCTCCAGGATGCGCAGGTCATAGGGGTCAAGATCGAACGC
>JAYSFH010000305.1:4528-5193 GCA_041913405.1 Dongia sp.
AAAATGCAACAAACACGCAACTTCGGAGGAACTTCGGCCTAGATCGCACGAAACATGCACATTATTCGCACTATATTGAGGTTTCAGGCGTGCGTTCTGGGAGGAAGCGATGGGTCAGGCTGATTTCGCGAATACCAAGACGGCGATGTCCGAGCTCAATCCGATGGGAACCCGCGGATTCGAGTTCGTCGAGTTCACCGGGCCTGACCCCGCGACCCTGGACCGCACCTTCCGCCTGCTCGGCTTCCAGCCCATCGCCCAGCACCGTTCCAAGCCGGTGACGCTCTACCGGCAGGGCGACGTCAATTTCATCCTCAATGCCGAGAAGGACGGGTTCGCCGGCGCCTTTGCCGCGGCACACGGCCCCAGCGTCTGCGCGATCGGCATCCGGGTCGATGACGCGCCGGCCGCCTTGCGCCGGGCCCAGGCCCTGGGCGCCAAGGTGCTGCTCTCCGAGGCCGGCCCGATGGAAGTGACATTGCCCGCGGTCGAGGGCATCGGCGGCAGCCGCATCTTCTTCATCGACCGCTTTGGTGGGGAAGGCTCGATCTATGACATCGACTTCCGTCCGCTGCCCGAAGCTGAACGCAATCCGGCTGGTGCCGGCCTGAAGATCGTCGATCACCTCACCAACAACGTTTATCGCGGCCGGATGGATTTCTGGG
>JAYSFH010000306.1:0-5182 GCA_041913405.1 Dongia sp.
TGTCGACCGTCGCGCAGGCAGTGCCGGAATCGCCGGCGCCCAGCGCCTGCTCGACGGCCTGTTGCGGATTGACCGGGGCAACATTCGCCGCGGCGCTGGTCATGCCCATCGCCCGCTCGGAGAAGCCCATGGCATTCAACCGGTCGGCCTTGAAGGCGAGCAGCGGATCGGTGCCCGGTGCGGCGCCCGCAGGCGCCGCCGAACTCGTCAGGAGACGGAGCTGCAGATCGCGCGGTCCCGGCACGGTGACCGGCGCCGGCAGTTGCGGGATCAACGACATCAGCCGCGAAGTCTCGGAGCCGAGCCAGAGATTGGGCCCGAGATCGGCGCCGATCGACGGCAGTGGTGCGGCGGCGGCCGGCGCCGGCAGAGGTGTAGCCGCACCCGGCAGCGTCGCACCGGGCAAGGTCGCACCAGGCTCGGAGCCGGTCGCATTCGCTGGCGCCCCAGATTCGCCCATGGGCGGCTGGACTTCGGTCGGTGCCGGCAGGGGCTGGCTGTCGATCGAGGAACCCGACCCGCTCGGCGGCGGCGGGTTGCCGGAAGGCGATTCCGGCGGCCCGAGTTCGGTCGGCGGGGACAGCGCCCAGGCCTGATTCAAAGGGGCACCGGCGGCGGCAGCCAGCAGCGCGAACGCGACGAAGGCGGCCGGTCTCAGAACGGCCGGTCCCCGCGGGGCCCGGTCATTGCAGCGTGAGCCGGTCATTCGGAACCTGGACTTCCATCTTGGAAGTGGCCGGCGGCTGCTGATAGGTGCCGAGGAAGACCACCCCGCCCGCCAGCAGGACCACGACGATGACCACGACTCCAAGGATGATCCGATTCATGCCCAAGTTCTTGAAAAGAAACGCTTCATTCAGCCGGCTCGGGCCGGCTCCGGTGGCGGGTAACTTGCCATAGGGCTTGTTCTCTATGCTAGTCTCGTTTTCGATCACGCCCGGGTGAACGGGCCGGATCGGCGTTTCTTGCGAAGCTACGGCGGATACGGATGAACAGAGTGATTCCCGGCGGCAATCTCGACCGCACCATCGTCCTGGTCGGGCTGATGGGGGCCGGCAAGAGCTGCATCGGCAAGCGGCTGGCGCAGCATTTCGGCCTGCCCTTCGTCGACGCCGACCGCGAGATCGAGGCCGCCGCCGGCTGCAGCATCTCCGACATCTTCGAGGTGCATGGCGAGCAAGCGTTCCGCGACGGCGAGCGCCGCGTGATCGCGCGCCTGCTCAACAACCCGGTGCATGTGATGGCGACCGGCGGCGGCGCCTTCATGGATCCGCAGACCCGCAAGCTGATCAAGGAAAAGTCGATCTCGATCTGGCTGCGTGCCGAGCTGGAGCAGCTCCTGAAGCGGGTCGGCCGGCGCAACGACCGGCCGCTGCTGAAGAACGTCGATCAGCGCGCCAAGCTGATGGAGCTCATGGACCTCCGCTATCCGGTCTATGCCGAGGCCGATGTCACGGTCGACAGCGCCGACGGGCCGCCCGAGATGACCATGGACCGCGTGCTCGACGCCCTGGACGCCTATCTCAATCGTCCGAGCGCCGCGGAATGAGCGACCGATCCAGGATCGACCGGCTGAGCGTAGACCTCGGCAAGCGGAGCTACGACATCCTGATCGGCCGCGGCCTGGTCGCCGATGCGGGCGCGCTGATGCTGCCGCACCTGAAGCAGAAGCGCGTGGTCGCGGTGACCGACAGCAATGTCGCGCGGCACCACCTTGAAAGCCTCGAGCGTTCGGTGCACGCCGCCGGCATCGCCATCGACAGCATCGTGCTGGAAGCCGGCGAGCAGACCAAGAGCTTCGCCGGCCTCGAGGACCTGCTCAACCGGCTCCTGGAGCTCGGCATCGAGCGGCGCACCACCCTGGTCGCGCTGGGTGGCGGCGTCATCGGCGACCTCACCGGCTTCGCGGCTTCGATCGCACTGCGCGGCATCGATTTCGTTCAGATCCCCACCACCCTGCTCGCGCAGGTCGATTCTTCCGTCGGCGGCAAGACCGGCATCGACACGCCGCAGGGCAAGAACCTGGTCGGCGCCTTCCACCAGCCGCGCCTGGTGCTGGCCGACACCGCGACGCTCGACACCCTGCCGCGCCGCCAGATGCTGGCCGGCTATGCCGAGGTTGCGAAATACGGCCTCATCAACGATCCGCAATTCTTCGCCTGGCTGGAATCGAACGGCGCCGACGTGATCGAGCGCGCCGACGGACCCTTGCGCCATGCGGTGCTGGAAAGCTGCAAGAACAAGGCGCGCGTGGTCGCCGCCGACGAGCGCGAGCAGGATGCGCGCGCCCTGCTCAACCTCGGCCACACCTTCGGCCATGCGCTGGAAGCCGAATGCGGCTATACCGACGAGCTGCTGCACGGCGAGGCGGTGGCAATCGGCATGGTCATGGCCTTCGACCTCTCGGCCCGGCTCGGCTTGTGCTCGCTCGAGGATGCGGCGCGGGTGCAGCGGCACCTGGCGAGCGTCGGCTTGCCGACCTCGCCCGGCTGGATCGACGGCCGCTCCTTTCAGGCCGAGCGCCTGATCCGCCATATGAGCCGCGACAAGAAGGTGCAGGACGGACGCATCGCCTTCGTCCTCGCGCGCGGCATCGGCAAGGCCTTCTTCCCGGCCCATGCCGAGCTCGATGAAATTTCGGCACTGCTGGAAACCGCCATCGCCGCCTGATCTGTTCTCAATGAATGGATGACGCCATGATCGTCTACGCCATCGGCCTGGTATTGCTGCTGGTCTGCTCCGGATTCTTCTCCGGATCCGAGACCGCGGTCACCGCCGTCTCGCGCGCCCGCATGCAGGCCTTGATCAGCCAGGGCAACAAACGGGCGATGCGGGTCGCCAAGCTCCACGAGAAGATGGAGAAGGTGATCGCGACCGTCCTGCTCGGCAACACCTTCGTCAACGCCGCGACCGCCTCGCTGATGACCGCGTTCCTTAGCGCCGAGTTCGGCGAGCGCGGCGCCATGCCGTTGGTCGCCGCCGGCGTCGCCACCGCCTTTCTGTTCATCTTCGCCGAAGTGCTCCCGAAGACCTTCGCCATCAACAACGCCGATCGCTTCTCGCTGGCCGTGGCGCCTTTGGTGCAATTCTTCGTCACGCTGACCTATCCGGTCACCCATGTGACGCAGCTGATCTGCAGCGGCTTCCTGCGCCTGTTCGGCCTGAAGATCGTCAACGAGCCCGGCGCGGCCGAGCGGATCGAGGAACTCAGGGGCGCGATCGAGCTCCACGCCGGCTCCGCCGAGGAGATCCAGGATACCGGGCAGATGCTGCACTCGATCCTCGACCTCGACGACGTGCCGGTCTCCGACATCATGGTCCATCGCCGCAATATGACCATGCTGGACGCCGACCTGCCGGTCGAGGAGATCGTGAACCAAGCGCTGAGCAGCCCGCATACCCGCATCCCGGTCTATCGCGGCGATCCCGACAACATCGTCGGCGTGCTGCACGCCAAGGCGCTGCTGCGCGCGATGCATGCCAACCAGTGGAAGCTCGACGGCCTCGACGTCGTGGCGCTGGCCGCCAAGCCCTGGTTCATCCCGGACAGCACCAACCTGCTGGCCCAGCTCGAGGCCTTCCGGGCGCGCCACGAGCATTTCGCCATCGTGGTCGATGAATACGGCGCCTTGATGGGCATCGTGACCCTGGAGGACATCCTGGAGGAGATCGTCGGCGACATTTCCGACGAGCACGACATCAAGGTCAGCGGCGTCACCGCCGAAGCCGACGGCTCCTATGTGATGGACGGCACCGTGACCTTGCGCGACCTCAACCGCGAGTTCGGCTGGCAATTGCCGGACGAGCACGCCTCGACCATCGCCGGCCTGGTCATGTACGAGGCGCGGCGCATCCCGATGGTCGGCCAGGTCTTCGTCTTCTACGGCTTCCGCTTCGAGATCCTCGATCGCCGGCGCAACCAGATCACCCGGGTGAAGCTGACGCCGCCGGCCACCGAGCCAAAGGCCGAAGGCGAAGCCGGCGCCGCGGCGACCCCGCAAGCGGCATCCGATCCGAACACGACCGTGACGGTGAAGATCCAGCCGAAGAAACCCGGCGGCGGCGCAACCGGAGCGGCGGCGTGAATACACGGGAACTGCTGCACAAGCGGGACTTCGCTTTCGAGGGTTACCGGCGCGCCGACGGCCTTTACGACATCGAAGGCCGGATGACCGACCGGAAGACCTATGCCTTCCCGAACGACTTCCGCGGTGAGATCAAGGCCGACGAGCCGCTGCACGACATGCGGGTCCGGGTCACGCTCGACGATGAGTTCAGGATTATCGAGGTGGCGGCGGAGACTGCAGCGGCGCCCTTCGCCGTCTGCCCGGCGATTACGCCGGTCTTCGCTTCACTCAAGGGCGCCAGGATCGGTCGCGGCTGGAGCGCGCTCTTAAAGGAGAAGTTCGGCGGCGTCGAAGGCTGCACCCATCACGTCGAGCTGCTGCGCACCCTGGCAACGGTCGCGTTCCAGACCATCTATGGCGCGCAGCAACGGCAACGCCGCGAGAAAGCCGGGCCGCCGGCCGAGAGCGTCGAAGGCAAGAAGAAGCGGCCGGCCTTCATCGACACCTGTCACGCGCTCGCCGCGGACGGTGAGGTGGTGAAGCAGAGCTGGCCGGATTTCTATCAGCCGAAAAGCTGATCGCTGTCAGCGCTTGCCTTTGGATTTGCCGTGGCCGGCGGCACGATGGCCGGCTTCGGTCGACGCATCGCGGAAGTAGTTCAGCAAATGCACGCGGATCGCCGCCGTCATGCTGTAGCCGCCGCGCTTCTTCGCGACGCCAGTACAGAAGTCGTGCAAGTTCAACCCTTCGCGGGCGGCGGCTTCTTGCAGCGCTTCCCACATCTCGGGTTCCATACGCAGACTGGTTCGTCTGCCCGCCACTGTCACGTTGCGGGCAATCATTGCCGCTTTCGGCCGCTTTGCCATTTTTCTTCCGACCCCGATTTCACCGGCCTGGTCATCCCGCCAGTGCCGACGCCGTCCCTACTCAAATCGAGTACGCTTATCGCTAGATGTTATTCAGTACTAAGTCAATCGGGTTGTGGAGTTTTTCGCTTCAATCCTAGTAAGTTAGGAAACATTGCCCCGATGTTTGGCCCTGCCCAATTTCGGGTATTGATCAGGCTTCCGCTTCGCCCGGTGCACTGGCCGAAATCGCCAAGGCATGCACCGGTC
>JAYSFH010000307.1:0-5164 GCA_041913405.1 Dongia sp.
TTCCTTCTCGTAGACCTTCTTCGCCTCGGCCTGCTCGAGATGCGCCGTGGGCGGTTTCACCTTGATGATATGGGCGCCGAGCAGCGCCGCCATATGCGCCGCGTAGGCGCAGATATCCATCGCGGTCTCGCCGTCCTTGGAGAGCGCGTCGCCGCGCGGGTAGGACCAGACCACGACGGCGAGGCCCGCCGCCTTCGCCTCTTCGGCAAGGTCGCGGATCTCCTCCATCATCTCGAAGGCATAGTCCGAGCCCGGGTAGATGGTGAAACCGATCGCCGAACAGCCGAGCCGCAGCGCATCGTTGACCGAGCCGTGCACGGCCTGGTCCTTGGCCTTGGCGAGACTGTTGGAGCTGTTGACCTTGAGGATGGTGGGGATCGCACCCGCAAAGGTGTCGGCGCCGGCCTCGATCATCCCGAGAGGCGCGGCGTAGGCGGAGAGGCCGGCATCGATTGCGAGCTGGAAGTGATAGTGCGGGTCATAAGCGTCGGGATTCGGCGCGAAGCTGCGCGCGGGTCCATGCTCGAAGCCCTGGTCCACGGGGAGGATCACCAGCTTGCCGGTGCCGCCGAGGCGGCCTTCCATCAGGATGCGGGCGAGGTTCGCCTTCGTCCCCGGATTGTCGCTCTCATAGTGCGACAGGATTTCCTTCACCTTGCGCGAAATCTTCATGCGGCTGGTCCTGCTGGTTAACGCGAAAATGGTCCCCCGGTCAGAGGTATGACGGCGCCCGCCGCCTTCTAGCCCAGAACCGTGGATTTGTTCAATGCGGCCGATTGCGGCGCAGTGTGACGCAAATTGGACAGGCCTGTCTGTCGCCGCTGCTATCAACCGAACGGGCCGGATCCGGTTCCGGCTCGCCTCACTGCGGCGGATGGATGCGGTAGATCGTGAAGACGGCGCCGCGCCCGACCTCGGTGAGCAAAGCGGGAACCGGGTTCACCTTCTCGCCGAAATCAAGGTCGATCAGGATGTCGTACTGCTCCGGCCAGTCCGACCAATCGATCGGGTTGGTGACGGTATCCCAAGGCGCCATGCGCTGAATGACGGCGCCGACCTGCGCGATCGTCGCGATGTCCGCTCCGGCAAACGCCGGCGTCGCCGGATGCCAGTCCATCCGGCGCGCAACCAGCGCCGGCCCGACCAGATCGGCGGCGCGCCCCGCGGTGAAGCGCAAGGGCGTTGCGATCGTGTAGAGATGCGGCAGGAAGGCGCTGCGGTCGATCACCGCCAGCGACGCCAGATACCAATAGGGCAGGCGCGGCCGCGATGCGGTCTTGCCGAGGTCGAAGGGGATCACCATTACCCGGCTGCCGCGCTCGATCGTCGCGGCGGCGGCACGGAACTCCCGGTAGTCGGCGTCGAACACGCGCCACTGGTCGAACAGGGTCGCCACCCGAAACGTCAGCAGCACGACCAGCGCGAGGCAGAAGACCAGGATCTGCCGTCGGCTGCGCAAGGCGACATCGCTCGCGGCCAGCAGCAGGAAGGCGAGCAGGCAGGGGATCCTGAGATCGGCGCCGAGCACGCCCTGCAGCATGCGCGGCATCGCGATCGCCGCGACCACGAGTACCAGGACTGGCAGGCGCATCCCGGCGGCGAAGGAGAACAAGCCGCGCCGGTGCAGGATCCACAAGCCGACGATCACCGCGAGGGTGACGACGACGTCCGGCCAGGTGCCATAGGTGATCGTCGCCGCGAGGACCGAGACCGCCTTCGCGGCGATATCGCCGTAGAAGCTACGGCCGTGGATCGACGTCGTGAAGGAGAGGAGATAGACCAGCACCGGCAGCACGAAAGGAACACCGGCTTCGGCAATCTCGCGCCCGCGCCGTTGCCGGTCGTCGTCGCGCCACCAGCGCGCCGCGGCATGGGCCCCGACCAGCAGCGCATAGGCGGCGAAGGCGAAGAAGTGGCAGAGCAGCAAGGCAAGGCTCGCCACCGAGAACAGCAGCACCTTGATGAGGCCATGCCGCTGCAGCGATGCGATCCAGGCCGCGAACAGCAGCAGGCTGAGCCCGGTGGTGAGCAGAAAGCTGATCTGTCCAAGGACGAAGGGAAAGCTGAACAGGAAGAGCATCGCCGTCGCCGGCCAGAGGCCGACCCGGCCGAAGAAGGCGCGGTGCAGGGCTGCGGTACCGCCGATCAGCAGGGCGAAGGTCGCAACGATGAAGAGACGGGCGCCGAGTTCGAGGCCGAAGGCCTTGGTCAGCAGCGGCAGGATGAGATCGGTGGACTGGAAGGAGAAGAAGCGCCATTCGATCGCATAGTATTTCTGCAGGTCCGGATCCGACGGCAGGGCGGTCATGATGAAGGCCCGCGCCAGATGGTTCGGCATGTCGCCCAGGGGCAGGATGCCGAAGCTGAACACCGGCACCAGAGCGAGCACGAACAGCGCGGCGTAGAAGGCACAAGTGGCGGCGACCTTCATGCCGGCTTCGCCTCGAAGGTGACACCCAGGCCCGCGGCGATGTCGGCGAGCTTCTCGGCGCTGCGGGGATCGCCGCGGAACACGATGCTCTTCAACCCAAGGCGCATCGCGTCATGGGCGAGATCGGCGCGATCGCCGCAATCGAGGGCTACCGCCGGCTTCAATGCCGGGTATTCGGCAGCCAGCGCTTCAGTGAGCTGCGCATAAAAAAGGACGCCGAGTTGAATCGCGGCGTCCGGCGGGGAGGCGAGGCCAACAGGCTCTCCCGAGACCCGCGCCGCCGCGGGTGCGGCGCGGGCTTCGACGAGGGTGCGGATGGTGACGGGCTTCAGCCGAGCGTGCTCCACGCGAGGGCGGTGTCCGCCATGCGGTTGGAGAAGCCCCATTCGTTGTCGTACCAGGAGAGCACGCGCACGAAGACGCCGTCGATCACCTGGGTCTGCGGCAGGTCGAAGGTCGAGCTGGCCGGGTTGTGGTTGAAGTCCATCGAGACCAGCGGCTCGCTGTTGGTGGCGAGGATGCCCTTCAGCGGGCCGTTCGCCGCGGCCTTGATTGCCTCGTTGACCGCTTCCTTGCTGGTCGGCTTGGCGGTGGTGAACTTGAAGTCGACCACCGACACGTTCGGGGTCGGCACCCGGATCGAGGTGCCGTCGAGCTTGCCCTTGAGTTCCGGGATCACCAGGCCGACGGCTTTCGCCGCGCCGGTGGTGGTCGGGATCATGTTGAGCGCAGCGGCGCGGGCGCGGTGCAGGTCCTTGTGCAAGGTGTCCAGGGTCGGCTGGTCGCCGGTGTAGGAGTGGATCGTGGTCATGTAGCCGCGCTCGATGCCGATCGCCTGATGCAGCACATGCGCCACCGGGGCCAGGCAGTTGGTGGTGCAGGAGGCGTTCGAGACGATGGTGTGCGACTTCTCGAGCTTCTGGTGGTTGACGCCGTAGACCACGGTGAGATCGGCGTCGGCCGACGGCGCCGAGATCAGCACGCGCTTCGCACCCGCGGTGAGATGCGCCGAGGCCTTCGCCTTGTCGGTGAAGATGCCGGTGCATTCGAAGGCGATATCGACGCCGAGATCCTTCCAGGGCAGCTTCGACGGGTCGCGCTCGGCGGTGATCTTGATGAAGCCGGCGCCGACATCCATGCCGTCGTCCTTCACCTTCACCTCATGCACGCGATAGGCGCCATGGACCGTATCGTGCTTGAAGAGATGCGCGTTGGTCGGCACCGGGCCGAGGTCGTTGATGCCGACGACCTCGATATCCTTGCGACCGGATTCCATGATGGCGCGGAGCACCAGTCGACCGATGCGCCCGAAGCCGTTGATGGCGACACGAACAGCCATGTTCTTATCCTTCTCTGGGAGACGTTGATTCAAGGCTTTGCCGGACCGGCTCGCCGCGGGGAAGCGGCGGGGCCGGTCCGGTGAAACTCACCCATTAAACTGCAATGCCACCCCCGCGGGATCAAGCCCGCGCATGGCTGCCATCGGTTACAGTCTCGCTTTGACCGCCTCGGCGACGGCGGCGGGGGTGATGTTGAAGTGCTTGTAGACATCCGGGCCGGGGGCCGAGGCGCCGAAGCCGGTCATCCCGACGAAGCCGCCGCCTTTTGGCCCGATGGGGCCGAGATAGCGCTCCCAGCCGAAGGAGACCATGGCCTCGACGGCGACCCGGACGCCGCTGCCCAGCACCTCGTTGCGATAGGCCTCGGACTGCTGGTCGAAGAGCTCCCAGCAGGGCAGTGAGGCCACGGCGGTGCCGATGCCTTCCTTCTCCAGGATGGCCTGGGCCTCGACCGCGATCGAAACCTCGGAGCCGGTCGCCAGGATGGTGGCCTTCCGCGTCCCCTGGGCGGGGCGGATGATGTAGCCGCCGCGGGCGCAGTGGTTGGCGACCGCCGCGTCGGCGCGGAGATGCGGCACCGCCTGTCGGGTCAGCGCCAGGATCGAGGGCTGGCTCTTCGCGGCGAGGGCCAGCGCCCAGCATTCCGCCGTCTCCATGCTGTCGCAGGGACGGAACACCAGCATGTTCGGGATGGCGCGCAGGCTGGCCAAGTGCTCGACCGGCTGGTGGGTCGGCCCATCCTCGCCCTGGCCGATCGAGTCATGGGTCATGACGTACACGACCCGCTGGTTCATCAGCGCCGAGAGCCGGATCGACGGCCGCGCATAGTCGGTGAAGCAGAGGAAGGTGCCGCCGAACGGGATGAAGCCGCCATGCAGCGCGATGCCGTTCATCGCCGCCGCCATGCCGTGCTCGCGCACGCCGTAATAGATATAGCCACCGGCATAGTCGCCGGGCTTCACCGGGTTGGCGGCCTTGGCCTTGGTGAGGTTGGAGCCGGTGAGGTCCGCCGAGCCGCCGATCAGTTCGGGCACGGCCGCGTTCAGGGCATCGATCACGCGCTGCGACGCCTGGCGGGTGGCGAGCTTCGGCGCCTCCTTGGCGAAGGCGTTCTTGATGTCGTTGATCGCGCTGGCGAAGCCTTCCGGCAACTCGCCCTTCTGGGTGCGGTCGAACTCGGCGCGGTTGGCCGCGGCGCCGTGGCGCTGGGTCCAGTCGGCGAAGGCGCCCTGGCCCCGTTCGCCGATCTTCCGCCAGGCGCCGAGGATGTCGAGCGGCACCTCGAAGGGCGGATACTTCCAGCCGAGCTGCTCGCGGGCGCCGGCGATCTCTTCTTTGCCGAGGGGAGAGCCGTGGGTCGCCGCGGTGCCCTGCTTCTTCGGTGCGCCAAAGC
>JAYSFH010000308.1:0-5114 GCA_041913405.1 Dongia sp.
AGTTCTTCAGGTTGCGCTCGGCATCCTTGAAATAGGCGGTGCGCTTGATGCCCCAGGTCAGCAGCTTGCCGACCAGCCGGCCCGGCAGGTGCATCGGACGGTCGAAGTCGAAGATCAGGACCACCCGCTCTTCGTCGGTGTCGTTCCAGACCTCATGCGGGAAGAAATCGTCGAACACCACGCATTTGCCGGTCTCCCAGACCACGATGTCCTCGCCGACTTCCATGCGGCAACGCTCGCGTTCCTTGGGGATGATGAGGCCGAGATGCGAGCGCAGCACGGTCTTGGTGACGCCGCGGTGCCGGGCGATGTGGTAATGCGGCGAGAGGATCGAGAACCAGGCGGATTGCAGGTTCGGGATCTGCTGCAGCAGCTTGGCGGTCTCCGGGCAGCGGGCGCAGTTGCGCTCGCTCGGCACGCCGAAGCCGTAGAGGATGAAGACCTTCCAGCGGTCCGCCTTGGAGATCTTCTTCTGGTCGCGGGAAATCTGGTGGAACGCCGGCAGGCGCTCGCGGTCCTTCAAGAGCTCGGCGAGCTCGGCGCGGATCGTGGTCCAGTTCGCCTCGACCGGGCCGAGGAATGGATAGAGGTTGCGGTCATGCACCGGCTTGTCCGGGACCGTGCCCTGGCGGCCGATGAAGTTCGCGACACCGAGGATGAATTGCCGTCCGGTCCTCTTGACGAAGCGCCGGCGCGCCTTGCGCGCCCGCCACAGAAGCGTCTTCTTCCTGCCGTCTCGCGTATAGCCAGCGTCCACGCCTTCGCTCCAAATCTCGAGACAGAGCCCCACCCCTGTCTGGATTCTTCAAATATGGCCGGTACTTAGCCGTGTCCGGGTGGGGATCGTCAAGCTGATCTTAAGGCCCGGTCAGCGATCTCCGCACAGCCAGGCCAGGGACTGGGCCCAAAGCCGGGCATATCCCTTCCATGCGACAAATTCCGGCGGAAGCCAATGCGGCCCGATGTCCGAGGTCCAGGCCAGGGTGCGGCCCTTGCCGTGGCGCCCGGCGACCAGCAGCGGCTTGCCGCCGTATTCGGCCGAGACCGTGGCCAGCACCTCAGCGTCGGGTTTTGGCACGACCTCGTTGAAGCCGAGCAGCTGCGGCCAGCGCCCGGTGAAGCCTTCGAGGATCGGATGGCCCTTCCTGCGGATCGCCGGGGTGAAGCCTTCCGGCACCTCGACGCGGTCGTCATAGGGATGGATCTCGACCGGCAGCACCTCCTCGACCGGCGTGCCGTGATAGCGCGCGGCGCCGTTAATGCCCTGGAAGCTCAGATAGCCGCCGACCATCATCAGGCCTCGACATAGGATTTCAGCAGCTTCAGGCGGTTCGGGGTGCGCTTGCTCCGCAGCCAGGTATCCGGGTGCAGCAGCAAGGTGTTGGCGCCGATATCCGAAAGCATGACCGCGTCATAGGCCGAGAGCGCTTCCAGCGTTTGTGGAAAGGCCTCCTGCGCTTCGTGCGCCGGCATGTAACGGAGGTTGAACGCGCTGCCCTTCAGCGCCGCGACCAGTGGCTCGGCGCCGAGATGGAAGGTCACCGAGGAAAACTGGTCGAAGCCCTTGTAATGGGTCGCGGCACTCGCCCAGGATTCGCCGGCGAGCAGGATCTTGCGGGATTTGGCCATGGCGGACGGGACTCCGAAGGAAGAACCGTCAGCTTCGTAGCATCAAACGGGCGCCAGCGGCAGATGCGGTTCCGGCGGCAACTCTACGGTGATGGAATCGCCGGGAACCACCTCCCCGCCTTCCAGCACGACCGACATCACGCCGGCCTTGCGCACCAGCCTGCCCTCGGCATCGCGGTCCAGCACCGCGGCGGTCAGGCCTTGCTGGAAGCCGTCCAGCTGGCTGCAGGGATTGCGCAAGCCGGTGATGCGGATGACCGCGGTCCGGCCGATGCGGAGCAGCGCCCCGGTCGGCAGGCCGAGCAGGTCGATGCCGCGGGTGGTGATGTTCTCGCCGATATCACCGGGATGGACCTTGAAGCCGGCCGCCTCCAGCTCCGCATGCAACTCGGCATGGACGAGATGCACCTGGCGGAGATTGGGCTGGGTCGGATCGACCCGGACCCGGGAGCGATGCTTCACCGTCGTGCCGCTATGCGCATCGCCCTCGACGCCCTGCCCCGCGATCAGGCGGATGCTCATCTCGGTCGCTTTGCTGAAGCGGTGGCTCTTGCTGCGGCTGACCGCGACCACGCTGCCCTTCATATCTCGACGCTCAATCCGTCATAGCCCGGCTCGACGCCCGGCGGGCATTTTGCCTTCACCGCGTCATAGTCGGTCTGGTGGTTGAGATGGGTGAGGATCGCGTGCTTCGGCTTCAGACGCTCGATCCATTGGATCGCCTTGTCGAAATGCGCATGGGTCATGTGCGGCTCGAAGCGCAGGCAATCGACGATCCACAGATCGAGCCCTGCGAGAATCTCGAAGGCTTCCTCCGGCAGGTCGACCGCGTCGGTCGAATAGGCCATCGACCCGACCCGATAGCCCAGGGTCTTCGAGCCGAAGCCGTGATCCTGGTCGAACGGAGTGACGGTGAGGCCGCAGAGATCGAACGGGCCGGAGACCGGTTTCGCTTCCAGGAACGGCTTGTAGAGATGGCCCGAGCCGTCGGTGTTCTGGGTGAAGATATAGGCGAAGCGCTCGGTCAGGGTGCGCAAGGTTTCCGCCGCGCCATAGGCCGGGATGCGCTGGCTCTTGTCGTAGGAGCGCATGAAGCGCACGTCGTCGATGCCCTGGGTATGGTCGGCATGGTCATGGGTGTAGAGGATCGCGTCGAGCTTGCCGACACCGGCGTCCAGCATCTGCGCCCGGAAGTCCGGCGAGGTATCGAGCACGATGTTGGCGCCTTCATGCTGTACCAGGACCGAGACCCGGCGCCGCCGGTTCTTCGGGTTGTCCGGGTTGCAGGAGCCCCAGTTGTTGCCGATCAGCGGCACGCCGCCGGAGCCGCCGCAGCCGAGCACGGTGACTTTCATGGCGCGGTGCTGCCCGATACTCGGTCGTCATCCCCGGGCTTGGCCCGGGGACCGCTGAGTTGATTTGCTAGAGGGGAACTCAGGGATGCCCGGCCTTCGCCGGGCATGACGACAAACATAGTCATGCCGTGACGCGTGCTTTCGAGAACAGGCGCCGGAAGTTCTCCGTCGTTTTCGCCGCGAAGGCTTCGTCCGACATGCCGAACAGCTGGGCGGCGAACTCGGCGGTGTGCTTGACGTAGCTGGGCTCGTTCTTCTTGCCGCGCTTCGGCACCGGCGCCAGATAGGGCGAGTCCGTCTCGACCAACAACCGGTCGAGCCGCACGGTCTTGATCACCGCGCGCAGCTCCTCGGCGTTCTTGAAAGTGACGATGCCGGAGAGCGAGATGTAAAAGCCGATCTCCAGCGCCGCATCCGCCAGTTTCTGGGTCGAGGTGAAGCAGTGGATGACTCCGGTAAGGCCGCCCTTCCCCGCCCCGATCTTCAGCGCCTCGATCGTGTCGTCGTCGGCATCGCGGCTGTGCACGATCAGCGGCAGGCCGGAGCGGCGCGCCGCCTCGATATGGGTGGCGAAGACCTGGCGCTGCCGCTCGCGCGGACTCTTGTCGTAATAGTAATCGAGCCCGGCCTCGCCGATCCCGATCACCTTGGGATGCTGGGCCAGTTCCACCAGACGCTCGGTGTCGACCGCGGGTTCCTCGGCCGCTTCATGCGGATGGATGCCGACCGAGCAGCTGATCCGGGGGTCGGATTCGGCAATGGCCAGCACCTTGTCGAACTCGGAGACCTTGGTGCAGATGGTGACCAGATGGGCGACGCCGTTCGCCTCGGCGCGCGCCAGCACCTCCGGCACCTGCCCCTGGAAATCCGGAAAATCGAGATGGCAGTGGCTGTCGATCAGCCGACCCCGGCTGTCCGGCTGACTCATGCGGCGGTCTCTTCGACGAAGCGCGGAAAGACGCCTTCCGGCTTCGGCAGGTCGGTGCCGCTCGCCAAGGCGTGTTCCGGCCCGAGCGCCGCGAAACTCCGGTGATCGTTGTGCACCTCGAGCTGGTTCAGGATCTTCGCGCCGGATTCCGGCATGAAGGGCTGGATCAGCAGCGCGAGATGCCGGATCGTCTCAGCCAGCACATAAAGCACCGTGCCCATCCGCGCCGGATCGGTCTTCTTCAGCGCCCAGGGCGCCTGCTCGTCCACATAGCGGTCGGCCTCGGTCACCACCTGCCAGATCGCTTCCAGTGTCTTGTGGAACTGCTGCGTCGTCATCAGGGGACGTACCGCCGCAAGCAGGCCGTGCGCCGCGCCGAGCAGCTTGAGGTCGGCTTCGGTCAGCACGCCATGCGCCGGCACCTTGGCCTCGCAGTTCTTATTGATCATCGACAGCACGCGCTGCGACAGATTGCCGATGCCGTTGGCCAGATCGCCGTTCATCCGCTGCACCATGCCGCGATGCGAGAAATCGCCGTCGTTGCCGAACGGCACTTCGCGCAGCAGGAAATAGCGCACCTGGTCGCGGCCATAGCGCGCGATCAGCTCATGCGGATCGATCACGTTGCCGAGCGACTTGGAGATCTTCTGGCCTTCGTTGGTCCACCAGCCATGGGCGAAGACCCGCTTCGGCGGCTCGAGCCCGGCCGCCATCAGGAAGGCCGGCCAGTAGACCGCATGGAAGCGCACGATATCCTTGCCGACCATGTGCAGGTCGGCCGGCCAGAACTTGATCCAGCTTTCGCGCTCCGTGTCGGGGAAGCCGACCGCGGTGATGTAGTTGGTCAGAGCATCCAGCCAGACATACATGATGTGGTCGGCATCGTCGGGAACCGGCACGCCCCATTTGAAGGTGGTGCGCGAGACCGAGAGATCCTTCAAGCCCTGCTTCACGAAGCTGATCACTTCGTTGCGGCGGGAATCCGGGCCGATGAAATCCGGGTTCTTGGCGTAGAACTCCAGGAGCGGCTCGGTCCAGGCCGAGAGCTGGAAGAAATAGCTCGGCTCCTCGACCCACGCGACCTCGGCGCCGGACGCCTTGGCGATCCGCTTGCCGTCGGGCCGGGTCTCGAGCTCGTCCTCCTGGTAGAAAGCCTCGTCGCGCACCGCGTACCAGCCGGAATAGGAGCCGAGGTAGATCTG
>JAYSFH010000309.1:0-3087 GCA_041913405.1 Dongia sp.
AGTTCATCGGCGACGTGAACGTCTTCCCGGTGGTCGCCAACGGCAACGGCAAGCTCCGCTCCGACACGGTCGGCGCCGAGTTCCTGCCGCCCCGCGCGCTCGATGGCTTCTCCGCCGGCAGCCTGGTGGTGCGGCCGGAATTCCTGCGCTTCCTCGACCGGCCGGACGCGGCGCAGAACAGCCTCCGGGGCCGACTCTACAACGAATATGCCCTGGGCTCGCGCATCCAGTACCAGGTCCGCGTCGGCGAGACCGTGCTGATCGTCGAAAAGCTCCGCCAGCAGGCCTATCAGGGCAAACTCGACGACGAGGTGCTGATCGGCTGGGACGCCCGCGACAGCATCCTGGTGAACGACTGATGTCCGACCCGGGGAAGAAGCCCTTCTCGATTCCGGCCGGCCCGCGCCACGCCTTGCCGGTGATCCTGCTGCTGCTGCTCGGCTTCGCCGCTCCGTTGCTGGCGGTGATCGGCTTCAGCCTCGCGCCGGCCAAGACCTTCAGCCTCTGGCAGATGCCGACCCTGGAGAACTACGTCGCGGTCTTCGACAGCACCAACTACATCTCCTTCCTCTGGTCGCTGACCTTCGCGGCGATGACCGTCGTCATCCTGGCGCTGGTCTGCTACCCGGTGGCGGTCGGCCTGGTGCGGGTGTTCGGGCGCTGGGCGATGGTGATGTCGCTGCTGTTCACCATCCCGCTCTTCGTCTCGGAGAACGTGCGGCTCTACGGCTGGGTCCTCTTCTACATCAAGAACGGCGTGCTGCTCGGCACTCTGAAGTCGCTGTTCGGCCTGACCCCGGAAAGCTGGCTGTTCACCCACGGCATCGTGCTCTTCGGCATGGTCTATGTGTATCTGCCCTTCATGCTGTTCCCGATGACCCTGGGCGTCGGCATGGTGCCGGCGGATACCCGCAACGCCGCCTATGACCTCGGCGCCAGCCGCTGGCAGGTGTTCAAGGAAGTCGACCTGCCGCTCTCCATGCCGGGCATCATGATCGGTTTCTTGCTCACCTTCGTGCTGGCGGTCGGCGCCATCGCCGAGGCCAAGGTGCTGGGCGGCCAGCGCATCATCCCGGTGACGCACGACATCGAGATCTCCTTCACCTATGCGCAGAACTGGCCGATGGGCTCGGCGCTCTCGGTGCTGCTGATGCTGGTGGTCGGTGCCCTGGTGCTGGTGGTCCTGCGGCGCTTCGACCTCGACACCATCCTGGGGAGGAAATAGCCCCATGGATGCGACATCGACCCGCGGACAGCGCGCCCTGATCTGGGCCTGGGGCTTCGCCGTCGTGATCTTCCTCTATCTGCCGAGCCTCTGCCTGCTGCTCGCCTCCTTGACCGACAGCCGCTACTTCACCTTCCCGATCAACAAGTGGGGCCTCGCCTGGTGGGGCAAGACCTTCGGCTCACTGGAAATCCACGCCCTCTTTCAGACCTCGATCTCGATTGCCCTCTGCGTCACCGTGATCTCGGTGGTGATCGCGCTGTTCGGCGCGCTCGCCTTCGCGCGCTATGACTGGAAGGGGCGCGGCCTCTACCAGAAGATCGTGCTGCTGCCGATCTTCTTCCCGCAATCGGTCCTGGGGCTGGCGTTGCTGCTCTGGTTCAACGCGCTCGGCCTCGACCTCTCCTGGAAGTCCGCGGTCTTCGCGCATCTGGTCTGGATCGTGCCGGTGGTCACCCTGGTGATCTCGATCCAGGTCTACAGTTTCGATCCGGCACTGGAGGAGGCGGCCTTCGATCTCGGAGCGACGCGCTGGCAGGTCTTCAAGGAAGTGACCCTGCCGGTGCTCTTCCCCGGCATCTTTTCCGGCGCGCTGTTCGCCTTCCTGCTCTCCTGGGGCAACTTCCCGCTGTCGCTCTACACCACCGGCGCGGACACCACGATCCCGGAATATCTCTACGCCAAGATGGTCGCCGGCTACACGCCGGGCGTGCCGGTCTTGGGCACGGTCAACACGGTCGGGGCGACGGTCCTGCTGCTCGGCGCTTACGCGCTGATCACCTGGTGGCGCCGCAGCCGGTCGACTAAGAGTTAGCGCAAAGCGCTCCGAATCTCCCTCCACCGTCTTCGGGGGAGGGCAGGGGTGGGGGAGCCGCAGACAGGATTTTGGAGGGGAGAACGCAAATGGCCACGTCGTCGCTGCAGGGCAAGTCCGTCATCGTCACCGGCGCCAGCAAGGGCATCGGCAAGGGCATCGCCCGGGTCTTCGCGAGAGACGGCGGCGCCAAGGTCCTGGTGGTCTCGCGTCATCTGAAAGAAGCCGAGGCCGCGGCCAAGGAGTTCGGCAACGGCGCCTCCGGCTTCGCGGCCGACGTGACCAAGCCCGAGGACATGGCGGCGATGGCCACGGCCGCCAACGAGCGCTACGGCGGCATCGACGTGCTCTGCGCCAATGCCGGCGTCTTCCCGCAGGTGAAGCTGGAGGAGATGTCGGTCGACCAATGGGACGACACCTTCGCGATCAACGTGAAGGGCTGCTTCCTCTCGGTCCAGGCCTGCATGCCCTACCTGAAGAAGAGCCAGCAGGGCCGGGTGGTTATCACCTCGTCGATCACCGGGCCGGTCACCGGCTTCCCCGGCTGGTCGCATTACGGCGCCACCAAGGCGGCGCAATTGGGCTTCATGCGCACCGCCTGCATCGAGCTCGCGAAATACAGCATCACCGTCAACGCGGTCCTGCCCGGCAACATCGTGACCGAGGGCCTGGCCGAGCTCGGCGAGGCCTATCAGAAGAGCATGGCCGCCTCGGTGCCGCTGAAGCGCCTCGGCCATGTCGACGACATCGGCCACGCCGCGCTGTTCTTCGCCTCCAAGGAAGCCGCCTACATCACCGGCCAGACCATCATCGTCGACGGCGGCCAGATCCTGCCGGAGAGCCTGGACGCGCTGGCGCAAGCCTGAAGCGGGGCGCAGTCATAAGGGGGACAGCATGGACTTCAATGCGCTGAAGCAGGACCTCTACGCCGCTGTGCTCAGCGACGTCCTCGACAGTTTCGGCCTCATGAATCAGGCGATGCGCCCCTTCATCCGGCCGCTGGACGAGACCAAGGTGCTGTTCGGGCGGGCGCGGACCGGGCTCTACA
>JAYSFH010000309.1:3097-5109 GCA_041913405.1 Dongia sp.
CCTATTCCGTGGCGGAAGGCGAGAATCCGTATGAGATCGAGATCGCGCTGGTGGACGACCTCAAGCCCGGCGACGTCGCCGTCCTGGATTGCGGTGGGCCGACCGAGCGCATTGCGCCCTGGGGCGAGTTGCTGAGCACGGCGTCGGCCAAGCGTGGTGCGGCTGGCTGTGTCATCGACGGCTTGGTGCGCGATATCCGGCTGATTCGCGAACTGCAGTTCCCGGTGTTCCACGGCGGGATCGGTCCGTTGGATACGAAAGGCCGTGCGAAGATGATGGCGCGCGACGTGCCGGTCTGCTGCGGCGGTGTCGCGGTTTCCAGCGGCGATCTGATCTTCGGCGATGCCGATGGCGTCGTGGTGATCCCGCAGGCGATCGCTCCGAAGGTCATCGAGGCCGCCATCGCCAAGGTGAAGAGCGAGAACGTCACCCGCGACGAGCTCAACCGCGGCCTTCTGCTGGGCGAAGTCTACCGCAAGTACGGCGTGCTTTAGCGGCGCTGCGCCGGCCATGTGAACGAAACGCTGCTGCGCTCGATCGTCCGAGGCTCTATCCGGCCAGCACCGCGCCTAAGCGGGGCGCCGCGTAGGCCGGGTCCTTCTCCCGCACCCATTCGATGAAGGCGGCGATGCGGTTCGCCTTCTTCACCGCGTGGTTCTGCGCGATGTCCGAAAGGCGGTGTTCCAGGAACGGGTTGCGGAACCGCTCCAGTGTGGTCGCGACGTAGCGTTGCGCTTCCTCGCCCATGCCGCGGCGCTGGAAACCCGGCAGCACCTCGTTCCAATAGATCTCCATCAACCGCTTGGCGTCGTCGGTGCCGTCGATGACTTGCTTCACCATCTCGCCCTCCGGTGCGCCGCGCTTCATCCAGCCTTCCGTGAGAACAGTATGGCCGAGGTTGAGGATGTGCAGCTTCAGCCTTGCATAGGGCTCGAGGTCGTCCACCAGTTTGACGTCGCGATGCTCCAGGAAATCGAACCCGCCCTTGCGGATCGCCCAGAGCGCATAGGGCTCGGCCACGGCGCCGATCGGCTCGATCGGCTGGGCGACGATGCGATCCACCAGGGTGTCCGGGAAGGTGACCGCTTGCGCCATCCAGTCGCGAAAACCCGCGCTCTGTCCGGTCGTCCTGGCGAGATCCTGCAGGATGCCGCTCAAGACCCGGCCGTTGTTGGAGATGAGCTCGGTCGGCAGGAACAGCAGCGGCTTGCCGCCGGCGCGATGCCGCGCCAGCAGCAGCGCCAGCACCTTGGCCGGAAAGCTCGGCGGCGCCTTGGTGCCGGCATAGTCATGCGTCGTGTCCGCGGGATTGAGCTCATAGCCGCGCTCGGCGACATTGGAGATCGCGATCTCCGCCTCCTCGGCGAAGCAGCGTACCACTGCCGGCCATTCGGTCTCGGCCTCATAGGCCCGGTCGATGCTGCCGACCTCGATCGTCTCGTCGATCGTCTTGCCGGCTTCGATGCCGCGGATGCGTACCGGATAGGGGCGGCCGCTCTTCAGCGCCGCGATGCGGCCGGCGCGGTCGCCGCCGCTGGTGGTCTTCACCACCGCGATCGGGCCGACATCCTGGCCCGCAAGCCTCGCCTGATGCACGAACAGGTCCGCATGGGCCTGCAGGAACCGGCTGGTTCCGAACTGGATGATCCGGCGCATGGACCTAGAGCTCGACCAGGGCCTTGACCAGACCGCGTTTCTCGCGCGCCCAGCGCGGCAGGTCGGTGATCGCGCCGGCGAGGCTGGTGCGGTGGGTCAGCAACCGGTCGAGCGGCACCCAGCCGTTGCGGATCGCCGCAATCACCCGCATGAAGTCGGCCTGCGTCGCATTGCGGCTGCCCATCACCGTCATCTCGCGCTTGTGGAAATCGGGGTCGGAAAACGTGATCGGATCGTTGACCACGCTGACCAGCACGAGTGTACCACCATGGGCCACGGTGAGAAAGGCTGCTTCCATCGAGGCGCGGTTGCCGGTGGCGTCGTACACGACATCGAAGCCCTCGCCGCCGGTGGCG
>JAYSFH010000310.1:0-5102 GCA_041913405.1 Dongia sp.
GGACGCTCGACCACCGCCGGCTCGGGCAGGTCGATCTCCGGCTCCTCATCGCCGCCGAGCTGCGGCTCGCGGCGCGCCACCACGTCCTCGTCGTCGTCGCGCCGGCCGCGGATCGTGAACAGGCTCTTCAGGCTCGGCATCCGGATCTCGCCGAAGGTGCGGCGGAAGAAGGATTCCTTCTCCTCCTCGTCCTCCTCTTCGCGTGCGGTCCGCGCGACGCGCGAGGTTGCGGCGGCGGGCTGGCGGCGTCGGTCGAAGGCGAGGCCGACCTTCTTGCCGGCATGAGCGACATTGCGCCCGAAGCGGACATAGCCGCCGAGCGCGATGCCCAAGGTGAAGAACAGCGCTACAAAGGTGAGCACCGTCGTGACGAGGATCAGCAGCGCATGCACCTCGGCGCCGGGCATGTTGCCGGCGAAGCGGCCGGCGAGGCCGATCAACCCGCTGTTGCCGTCGGCGCCGGCAAAGCCCATGCGTCCGACGAAGCCGCCGAAGCCCGCGACCCAGGGCCATTGCCCGCTGGCCGGCAAGGCCGACAAGGGAATCGCGGTGAGCGCGGTGGAGATCGGCAGCAACAAGAGCTTCAGCCACCAGCGCGCCATCGCCCGCGTGCGGATCAGGCGCCAGCCCCAGGCGATCAGCGCCGCGGCCGGCACCGCCGCCGCAAGCCCCAGCGCCTGCAGTGCGAAGTCGGCGACATAAGCGCCGGGCAGGCCGAGCAGGTTGCGCGCCGGATCATCGACCGCGTGGTTGAAGCTGGGGTCGTTGGAATCCGCCGAGAGCAACGCCATCAGATAGGCGAGGCCGATCAGGATCAGCCCGACTCCCACGGCTTCCATGGTGCGGCGGCGCAGGAAGTCGAGCAGGCTTTGCCCGCCGGCGCCTTCGGCGCGCGAGAGCAGCGACATCCGCGTGTTGTCCCCGATCATTGGATTACCGGCCCCCCGCCCCGACAAATTGGCCCGCAGCTTTTGCGCTCTTGCCATGCATCATGCCCTCCAGAACCGGTGCCATGCGGCGCAACGCAGCCGCCATCTCATCCGGCTCCAAAATCACCGCGACGCGGATGTAACGCGCGCCGGGATTCTTTCCGTCCGCCTCGGCCCGCGCCATGTAGCCGCCGGGCAATACCTTCACCGCGGCCTGCTTCCACAGCTCCACCGCCGCGCGCTCGCCGTCGTCGACATCGAGCCAGAGGAAGAAACCGCCTTGCGGCCGCACTTCGCCGAAGATCGGCCCGAGGATGTCCTGCGCGATCTCGAAGCTTCGGCGATAGCGCGCGCGATTCTCCGCGACATGCGCTTCGTCCTGCCAGAGCTTGGTCGCCGCGGCGAGGATCGGCAGCGGCATCGCGACGCCGCCGTAATTGATGAGCTGCGCCTGGCGCGCGATCAGCTTGGCGTCGCCGGCGATGAAGCCGGAGCGCAGGCCCGGCGCGCTCGAGCGCTTCGAGAGCGAATGGAAGACCAGCAGATGATCGACGGCGCCGCCCAGATCCCGCGCCGCTTCCAAGGCACCCGGCGGCGGCGTATCGGGATAGATCTCCGCGTAGCACTCATCCGCCGCCAGCACGAAGTCGTGCTTGCGCGCGAGTTCGAGCCATTGCTTCAGATAGTCGAGCGGCGCCACCGCGCCCTGCGGGTTGGCCGGCGAGCAGAGATAGACCAGCGCCGCCTGGTCGAGCTCTGCAGCTGTGATCTTGGAGAGATCGGGCAGGAAATTGCTGTTGCGATCCGCGGGCAGGAAAGCCGGCTCGCCGCCCGCCACCGCCGCGGCGCCGGCATAGGAGTGATAGAAGGGATTCCCCATCAGCACCTTGGTCTTGCCCTTGGGCTGACCGGCGGCAACGGCAGACAACGCGATCTGGAACAGCGCCTCGCGGGTGCCGGAGACCGGCAGGATCTCCTTGTCGGCGTTGAGCATCGTGGCCGGCAGGTGATAGCGCCGCTCGAGCCAGGCCTTCACGGCATTGCGGAAGGCCTCGTTGCCGGCGGTCGGCGGGTATTTGCTCCAGCCGGCGGCGGCCTTGGCGATCTCCTCGGCGACGAAGGCCGGCGGCGCGAATTGCGGCTCGCCCAGCTGTAACAGCAAAGGCGTATTTCCGCCGCCGGGGGCGATCCCCTCGAGCAGCTTGTTGAGCCGCGTGAAGGGATGAAAGGTTACCAAGGACTCGAGTCGGTCCGCGCGCATAGCACCCAAGGTCGTCCATCCAAGCCCGAAACGGGCAAAAGGCCGATCAGAATCAAGGCGCGACTCGGCGTCGACTCGAGTCGCACAAAGCAGAAACGAGAGTAATCTCTTAAGAATACCACCTCAAGCACTTGTATTTACGGACTTTCCGTCCACAAGCGCGTTCCCTCCGGCGAATCACGACTCGTTCGCCCATTGTTCAATCCCGGGGTTCGCCGGGTGCGTGGCGGCCCAGCCTTACGCAGCGGGCCTTAAGGACTAGGGCAGGGTGGCTGCCTTCACGCAGTCACGGCCGGCATGCTTGGCGGCGTAGAGGCATTCGTCGGCCGCAGCCATCAGCGCCTTCAGTTCGGTTTCGGCCTTCAGGCTGGTGGCGGCGCCGATCGAGATGGTGACCGGCGGGAGGTCGTCGTCATGGGCGCGCCGGCCCTTCGACTTCACCGACTCCCGGATCTTCTCGGCGATCCGCTGGGCGTCGGCCGGCCCGCATTCCAGCAGCACCGCGATCTCCTCGCCGCCGTAGCGGAACACCAGGTCGCTGTCACGCACCGCGGCATGCACGCGCTGCGCGGTGCGGCGCAGCACCTCGTCGCCGACCGCATGGCCGTATTCGTCGTTCAGCTGCTTGAAATGATCGAGGTCGCACATCATCAAGGTGATCGGCTGCCCTTCGGTGCGCGCTTCCGCGTGCCGCTGCGGCATGGAGATGTTCATGCTGCGCCGGTTCAGCAGGCCGGTCAGCGCATCATGCCGCGCCGCGTTGCGCAACTCGGCTTCCGCCTTGTGCCGCTTGATGTCCAGGCGCCGGCCGACCAGTGCCGTCGCGCCGAAGGTGATCCAGCCGACGATGATCACGCTGGCGACCGTCTCCGCCAGCGCGAGCGGCACGCTGCCTTCGGGCAGCAGGCTCGCATAGAACAGCGCCAGGACGACGGGTCCGACGGTCGCCACCAGAATCTGCTTGCGCGCGAAGCTGCCGGAGATGGTCTTCGAGAGAAACACGCGGATCGCGCCGCGATGCGCCGTGCCGCCCAGCAAGGCGATGCCGGAAAGCACCGTCGCCAGCAGCACCAGCGCCGGCGGGCGGCCGAACAGGACTTCGGTGTGGAGCAGCTGGCCGATCACGCTGCCGAGGCTCGGCAGCAACCCGAGTGCCGCCGCCGCCTGGCCGAGCCCGTAGCGGCAGGCGATGAAGAGCAGCGCCGCGGCGCCGAAGCAGATGACGGAGGCGCTCGCGGAGGGCGCCATCGCCTCCGGCATCAGCAGGACAGCGAGGCCGATGAAGCCGCCGAGCGCCGTGACCAGGCGGAACCACCGGCGCCAGGCGCGCCACTGGGCCAGGAACGCCCCGAGGGCGACCAGCAACAGGGAGAGCGCACTCAGCAGGCCGAAGCCGGGCGGGGCCTCGGCGCCGGTCCCGACCAGTGCCCAGGCGCAAAGCAGCAGGGCGGCCAGGCCGCACAGAGACGCTGCACCCACGACAAACTTGAGCAGGCCCGATTTCATGCGCGTAGACGTTTCCCCCGACCCCATCCCCATGATGCATGTTCCCGTGCGTCTGAACAGCCCCGCGCCGGAGCGCCCCCGGCCGGCGCAAGGCGCTTTCCCGATAGCCTCGCCCCGACCCCCTCTGCTAGAAGCCTCGGCGGGTTCTAAGAAGGGGTTAACTCATGCAGATTAAGGGTATGGCCGCGGTCGTGACCGGCGGCGGTTCGGGCATGGGCGCCGACGTGGCGCGGCATCTGACGGCGCTGGGCGCCAAGGTCGCGGTGCTGGACGTCAACACCGCCGGCGCCGAGGCCGTCGCCAAGGAAATCGGCGGCATCGCCTGCACCTGCGACATCTCCAAGGCCGACAGCGCCGAGGCCGCCTTCGCCAAGGCCAGGGCAGCGCATGGCCCCGCCCGAATCCTGGTCAACGTCGCCGGCATCCTCATCCCCGGCCGCATCCTCGGCAAGGAGGGGCCGCTCCCCTTGGAGAAGTTCTCCAAGGTGATCGAGGTGAACCTGATCGGCACCTTCAACATGATGCGCCTGGCCGCCGCCGACATGGCGGCGATGGAGCCGCTCGCCGACAACGAGCGCGGCGTCATCGTCAACACCAGCTCGGTCGCCGCCTATGAAGGCCAGATCGGCCAGGCGGCCTATGCCGCCTCGAAAGCCGGCATCGTCGGCCTGACCTTGCCCGCCGCCCGCGACCTCGCCCGCTCCGGCATCCGCGTGCTGGCGATCGCACCGGGACTGGTGGCGACGCCGATGATGCTGAACCTGCCGCCGGAAATCCAGAAGGCTTTGGGCGAATCCGTGCCCTTCCCGCAACGACTCGCCGAGGCCCGCGAGTTCTCGCGCCTGGTCCAGCACATGATCGAGAACGTCATGCTGAACGGCGAAGTTGTGCGCTTCGACGGCGCACTGCGTCTCGCGCCGAAGTAAGGACGAGAACGGCCGGCTGCACCCTGCAGCCGGCCGCGTCGTCAAGCAAAAGCCGCGGCTACGCGTGCTTCTGCGCGCCGCCTTTCAGCAGGCGGTCTTCGCCGTGGGAATGCGACTTGCCTTCGCGCTCGGCCTTGCGCATTGCGTCGGCTTCCTTGCCGTCAAGAGCCTGCTTGGCCTCGCGCGCCTTCTCCTCGACCTGGCCGCTCTTCGCGAACGCGGTGGTCTCCTTGTTGTATTCGCGGGCGGCGGTCTTGTTGCCTTCGCCTTCGTTCCGTTGACTCATCATGACCTCCATGGGTGATCGCGCGACCGGGCGGCCGCTCGGAAAATTAAGGTCCACTTTTTGGAGTCGTTCCGCGCTGGGCTGCTGAAAAGGTTGGCCCGCCCCGGGGGGGGCGGGGCCCGGCCGGGACGGGGATGGGCCCCTGCCGAAAGGGAACTACCAGGAAAACCATGGGGGGACCCAACGACCATTAA
>JAYSFH010000311.1:0-521 GCA_041913405.1 Dongia sp.
TGCGCGGCGAAGTGATCCGGCAGGAAGCCGATATAGCGGCCGGAGAGGATGAACAGCGCGACGCTCTCCATCAGGTCGGCGATCGCCGACGAGGGGAGGCGCACACCGGATGGGACGCGGTTGGGCGCCGCGTAGGCGCGCCGCGCGAACTGCTGGTCCTTCAGGTCGGCGACGGTCACCGCGGCATGGCGCTCGAACAGCGGGTGGCCGCGGCCGCAATAGAGCACCTGTCGCTCCTCGAACAGGTCCTCGTAGTGGAGATAGGGCGAATGTTGGCCGCAGGCGCCGAGGCCGAGGTCGAACCGCCCTTCCAGCACCGCGCGCTCGATCTCGGTCGGCGCCGCGATCTGCAGCGAGATCTGCACTTCGGGAGCGGAAGCGTTGAACGCGGCGATCGCCTCATGCAGCCGGCAATTCGGATTGTTCGCCAGGTTGTCCACGATCCCGACCGTCAGCTTGCCGAGCAGGCAATTCCGCGCCGCACCCGCCTCGGAGCGGAATGCGTCGATGGCTGCGAACAG
>JAYSFH010000311.1:531-5100 GCA_041913405.1 Dongia sp.
CTCGCTTCGTAGATCAGCGTGCCCTTCTCGGTGAGCTTGAAGCCGGAGCGGCCGCGCTCGCAGAGGCGAACCCTGAGGCGCTGCTCCAGCGCCGTCATATGCGTGCTGATGGTGGACTGGCTGACGTTGAGCTCGATCTGCGCCGCCGAGAAGCCGCCGGCTTCGACCACTTTCGCGAAGACCCGCAGCAACCGGATATCGCCTTCGCTCAGGTTGGCCAGCATGGAAAATCCTCTCGTATCGGCAGGCGTCGAACTGAACGTCGAATATTGTGGATAGTATCGCCACCCCTCGCAAGGCGGTATCTGGAGCCTAATCCTCGCGGAGAAACCGGATCATGGCGACCTGTGGCGAATGGCTGGTCAAGCTGCTCGAAGCCTATGGCGTCGAGCTGGTCTTCGGCATCCCCGGCGTCCACACCGTCGAGCTCTATCGCGGGCTCCCAGCGACGCGGATCCGGCACGTGACCCCGCGCCACGAGCAGGGCGCCGGCTTTATGGCCGACGGCTATGCCCGGGTCAGCGGCAAGCCCGGCGTCTGCTTCATCGTGACCGGCCCGGGGATGACCAACATCCTGACTGCGATGGGCCAGGCCTATGGCGATTCCGTGCCGATGCTGGTGATCTCCGCCGTCAACCCGACCGCGCATCTCGGCATGGGCGACGGCCGCCTGCACGAGCTGCCGTCGCAGCGCGGCCTGGTGGCGGGCGTCTCGGCCTTCAGCCATACTTTGCTGGACCCGGCGCAGCTGCCCGAAGTCCTGGCCCGCGCATTCGCGCTCTTCGCCGCCGCGCGGCCGCGCCCCGTCCACATCGAGATTCCGATCGACATCATCGCCCGCGAGGTCGACGCGCGCGTGATGATCCGTACGCGGCCCAGGCGCCCGGCACCGACGCCGGCCGATGTATCGGCAGCGGCCTCCTTGCTGAGGGCAGCGAAGCAGCCACTGCTGGTCCTGGGCGGTGGTGCCGCCGATGCCGCCGCCGCGGCGCGGATCCTGGCCGAAGCCCTGGACGCACCCGTCGTGAACACGGTCAACGCCAAGGGCATCCTGCCGCCCGGCCACCCGCTGCATGCCGGTGAGAACATCGCTTTCCCGCCGCTGCACCGCGCCATCGCCGAGGCCGACGTCGTGCTCGCGGTCGGCACCGAGTTCGGCGAGACCGAGATGTACCCGGAACCGAAGCCGGTCGCGATCGGCGGTAAGCTGATCCGCATCGACATCGACCCCGAGCAGGTGGCGCGCGGTCCGATCGCCGACCTGCCGATCGTCGCGGATTCCAACGCCGCGCTGTCGGCGATCAACGCGGCCCTTGGCTTCGCCGAGTCGTCCACGCGCGCCAATTCACCCGGTGCGAAGCGCGCCGCCGCCATCCGGCAGGCGATCGCACAATGCTGGTGGCCAGCCGTCACCTTGCACCGGCGCATCGCGGGCCGGGTGCTCGACGCCTTGCCGAACGCTATCCTCGCTGGCGATTCCACCGAGCCGGTCTATGCACTGAACCAGTGCTACGAGGCGCCGCAACCGCGTGCCTATTTCAACTCCAGCACCGGCTACGGCACCTTGGGCTATGGCTTGCCGGCGGGGATCGGCGCCAAGCTCGCGGCGCCCGATCGCCCGGTCGTGGTGCTGATCGGCGACGGCGGCTTGCAGTTCACGATCGCCGAGCTCGCCGCCGCGGTCGAGGCGGAAGTGCCGCTGATCGTTCTGCTCTGGAACAACCACGGTTACGCCGAGATCAAGAACTACATGCTGGAGCGCAAGATCGCGACCATCGGCGTCGACATCTTCACCCCGGACTTCCAGGCGATTGCCAAAGGCTTCGGCTGCTTCGCCGTCTGCCCCGAGAATGACGCGGCGTTGGCCGAGGCCTTGCGCGCGGCCGCGTCGGCGCGCCGCCCGACGGTCATTGAGCTCCAGGCCGACCGGTTCCATTAAGCCCTCCCCCGTCTTCGGGGGAGGGTGGGGTGGGGGTGCCCCACAATGACTCTATCCCGAGACGCTCAGGGCTTCAGCTTGTAGCCCGAACGGAACCAGCGATAGGCCCAGGCGCCCAGCACCAGGTTGACCCCGGCCAGCACCAGAACATGCACCACGGGGTCACCGGCCTCGGTGCCGGTCATGCCGTAGCGGAAGCCGGCGATCGCGTGATAGAGCGGGTTGAACTGCATCACCGCCTGGAACGCGGCGGGCAGGGCCTCGATCGGATAGAACATGCCGGAGAGGAAGGAGAGCGGCAGCAGCAGGAAGCTCTGGATCGCCGCAAACTGGTCCCATTTCTCCGCCCAAATCCCCACCAGCAAACCGACCAGCGAATGCAGGATCATGCCGAGGAAGCCGAAGGCGAGGATGGCCCAGGGATGAACGGCGCTGAGATCGGCGAACAGCAGGGACGTGACCGCGACCGTCGCGCCGACCGCAATCCCGCCCATGCAGTTGGCGCTCACATAGCCGATGAGACGCTCGAGCGGTGTCAGCGGCGCCATCAGTATGTCGCCCATGATCCGCTCATGCTTGTCGAAGATGAAGCTGCCGGCCGCCGCCTCATAGGCCTTCTCGCAAGCCGAGTAGATGATGATGCCCGGCGCGATGAAGTTGATCAGCAGCTGCCCGGTCTCGTCGTTGTGCAAAGCGAGCCGGAACACTGCAAGATAGAGCAGGGCGGTCACCGCCGGGCCGAGGAGCTGGTAGTTGTAGTCGGAGAGGCCGCGGCTGGCCTCGCGCTTGACCAGGGTGGCGAGACCCAAGCCGTTGACCGCGCCGAAGCGCCGGATGCTGAGCCCTGCGGTGGTCATCAGGCCTTGAGGCGATAGCCGCGCTTCAGCCAGCGGTGCACCGCCACCAGCAGGACTGCGTCGATGCCGAGCATCACGATGACCCCGGTCCAGACCGGCGCATCGGCATGGCCGATGAAGCCGTAGCGGAAGCCGTCGATCATATAGAAGAACGGGTTGAGGTGCGCGATGGTCTGCCAGAGCTCGGGCAGCCGCGTGGTCGAATAGAAGGTGCCGGAGAGAAAGGAGAGCGGCGTCACGACGAAGTTGGTGATCGCTGCCAGGTGGTCGAATTTCTCCGCCCAGATCCCGGTCAGCATGCCGAGCAAAGCCATCAGCAGGCTGGCCGCGGCGGCGTGGAAGATCACGAAGCCCGGATGCGCGATGTCGATCGGCACGAAGACCAGCATGGCGATGCCGGTGGTGAGCCCCACCACCAGGCCCCGCGTGACGCCGCCGCCCGCGATCCCGATGGTCATCTCCAGCGCGTTCAGGGGCGGCATCAGGAGATCGACGATGTTGCCCTGCACCTTGGCGATCATCAGCGAGGAGGACGTGTTGGCGAAGGCGTTCTGGGCGATGGTCATCATGATGAGACCCGGCACCAGGAAATCGACGTAAGGCTCGCCGCCGATCTGATCGACCCGATGCCCCAGCGCCAGCACGAAGACCGCGAGGAACAGCAGGCCGGTCACCAGCGGCGCCAGCACGGTCTGGGTCGCGACCGTCCAGAAACGGCGCACCTCCTTGCCGTAGAGGGTGGCAAGGCCGATCCAGTTGACGGCGCCGTAACGGCGGGAGGAGAGCGGGAGCATGGGCGATCGGGCGGGGTCTGTTGCGGAGCGCGAAGTTACCCGCCGGACCTGGCCCTGGCAACAACCCCCTCGCGCAGGCCTATCAGGCCAGGATCAGCAATTCCTCGAACTGCCTCATGTCGCGGAACTTGCAGAAGGCGGGCTCCCGGAGCTGGATTTTCGGTGCTTCGCGCTGCAGCAAGGCGAGGCCGTCGTCCAGCGCCGCCTGCCATTGCGCCGCTGCCGCATCGGGGATGCCGCGGATCACATAGGCGAAGGTGATGTGGAAGCTATAGGTCTCGTGGTCCGGATGCCGGTAGCCGAAGATCCGCGCCAGCTTGTCGCGCCAGGCCTGGATCGCCAGGCGGTCCTCGGCGGTGACGCCCTCGACCGTGATTCCGGTCGGTGTCATTTCGATCGCCTTGACCGAAAAGGGGCCGCAGCCGTCGAACCCGTCCAGCCGGCTCATCATCCGCCGGGTCATGTCGTCGATACCGAGATGGAGCGGGATATCCACCGGCCAATAGGGCGGCTTGCGCCGCGTGTCGATCACCCCCTGGAACAAGGTCATATGCAGGCTGGCGGCCGGGGTGAAGGCGAGGCAGTCGGCGCCGGGCAGCCGCAGCAGGCGCTCGCGCAGCTGCAGGATCGCGGTTTCCGAGGCCGAGCGCCGCTCCAGGTGGCAGAGGATGGTGTTGCCCGCCTCGGGCAGGAAATTGCCGGCGGCGTCATAGCGAATGCCGAGCCGCGGCGGCGGCACGTCCAGGCGGCTCGCGAGGAAGGGCGCGAGGGACGGGCTGATCGTGTCGAGCATGGAACCTCCGGGCGGGAAAGCCTGTGAGACTACCCCGCCCGGATGTCAGTCATGTGAAGGAGCGCGACTTTATTCCGTACTCTGCATCTGCTGCGCCCGCAGGTTCTGGGCGTAGACGTTGATGATCAGGGCGGTGAGCAGGATCAGACCGCTGATCAGGATCTTCAGGAAGGAGTCGATCTGGAT
>JAYSFH010000312.1:0-5094 GCA_041913405.1 Dongia sp.
TCTCCGGCCAGTTCGCGGCACGGCAGCGTCTCGGCATCGCCAGCGAGGCGCCGCCGGCGACGACCGCCTTGGGCGCGCTGCTCGACCACATCACCGGCGCCGCGGACGCCAAGACCTTCCAGCCGATGAACGTCAATTTCGGGCTGTTCCCCGAGCTGCCCGCCCCCGCCGGCTTGACCCGCGCCCAGGAGAAGCAATGGCGTGCCGAACGGAAGCCCGCGCTGGCGCGGCGCGCGCTCGACGATCTCGCCGCCTGGAAGGCGCGGCTCGGCATCGCCGATCCGGAACCGCTGGCCGCCGCTTCGTGATCCGCGCCCTCCTCGCCATCCTCGTTTCCTTTGCCGCCCTGGCGGGCGCCGCCGCGGCCGACGATCTGGTCATCTACTTCCACCAGCGCCCGCCTTACTCCGCCAAGCAGGCGGACGGCAGTGTGAAGGGCATCACCGCGGACATCGTCACTCAGGCGATGTCGAAGGTCGGCATCGCCTATCGCTGGGAGGAGCTGCCGAGCGCCCGGCAGATGGAAGTGCTGAAGCGCAACGAAAGCCAGGCCTGCGGCCTCGGCTGGTTCAAGCGGCCGGAGCGCGAGGCCTTCGCAAAATTCACCGCCGCGATCTACCGGGATCTCCCGACCATCGTCGTCGCCCGGGCCAAGGACCAGCGCTTCGCCGGCAACCCCAGCATCGACGCGCTGTTCGGCGACCCGTCGCTCACCTTGCTGACCAAGACCGGCTATTCCTACGGTGCCGAGATCGACCAGAAGATCGCCGACCAGAAGCCCAAGACCCGCGCCGATGCCGCCGACAACCGCATCATGCTCGGCATGGTCAGCCGCGAACGGGTCGATTACATGATCATGGCCGAGGAGGAAGCGAAGGACCTGCTGTCGCAGAGCGACCTCGCCGATGCCGGGCTCGCGATCTTCCATCTCGCCAACCCGCCAGCCGGAGAATTCCGCTACCTGATGTGCAGCAAATCGGTGCCGGACGACCTGATCGCGCGGATCAACCAGGCGATCCTGCCGCCGCAGTAAATGAACCCTTCTCCCCTTGTGGGAGAAGGTTACGCAGGCTTAGCGAGCGTGAGCGAGCTTAGCCGAAGTTGGATGAGGGGTGCGCACCGCGAGGTGCGCACCGCGAGGTGCGCACCGCGAGGTGCGCACCGCGAGGTGCGCGCGCTCACCCGAGCGCCATAGATAGCGCTTACGCGCTGCGTGCCTGCCGGCACGCGCCCCCTCACCCAGCTACGGCTAAGCTCGCTCACGCTCGCTAAGCCTTCGCAACCCTCTCCCACGAGGGGAGAGGGAAACTCATGCTACTTCGTGCCGAACAGCCGGTCGCCGGCGTCGCCCAACCCGGGCACGATGTAGGCGTTCTCGTTGAGATGGGAATCCAGGGCAGCGACATAGACCGGGATGGTCGGGTGCGCCTTGTTGAGCACGCGCACGCCTTCCGGCGCCGCCACCAGCGCCATGAAGCGGATGTTGTCGTCGGAGACGCCGCGCTTGTTCAGGACATCGACGGCCGCGGAAGCGGAATGGCCGGTGGCCAGCATCGGATCGACCAGGATGAAGATCCGGCCCTCGGGATCTGGCAGCTTCACGAAATACTCGACCGGCCGCTTGGTCTCGTGGTCGCGGTAGAGACCGATATGGCCCATGCGCGCCGCCGGGATGAGATCGAGCAAGCCGTCCGCCATGCCGAGCCCGGCGCGCAGGATCGGCACCACCGCGATCTTCCGGCCGGCGATGGTCGGGGCGTGGAAGGTGGTGATGGGGGTCTCGATCTCCTTGGTGGTCATCGGCAGGTTGCGGGTGAGCTCATACCCCATCAGCAGCGCGATCTCCTTCAGCAGCTGGCGGAACGACGTGGTCGAGGTCGTCTTGTCGCGCATGATGCTGAGCTTGTGCTGGATCAGCGGGTGGTCGAGCACGTAGAGCTGGGGGAAGTCCGGATGCGGGCTGGCCATGCGCGTCCCTGTCGTTTCTCGTTGTCGGGGTGTTGAGGGCGGAGATTAGGGAGATCGACGGACGGCCGCAACGCCGGTAGTTTGCCGCATGGCCGGCGCAACCGAGATATCCACAGACATCGCCGTCATCGGCGCCGGGCCGGCCGGGCTCATGGCCGCGGAAAGCCTGTCCGGGCGTGGGCTCAAGGTCACCGTGTTCGACGCCATGGCGACGCCGGGTCGGAAATTCCTGATGGCCGGCCGCGGCGGGCTCAACCTGACGCATTCCGAGCCGCTGCCGCAGTTCGTCGCGCGTTACGGGAGCCGGGCGGCGCAGGTGGCACCCTGGCTCGAGCACTTCTCGCCGCAGGATCTGCGGCGCTGGGCCGACGGGCTGGGCGCGGAGACTTTTGTCGGCAGCTCGGGCCGGGTGTTCCCCAAGGCGATGAAGGCGAGCGGGCTGCTGCGGAATTGGCTGCGGCGGTTGGGCGAGGCCGGCGTCGATTTCCGGCTGCGGCACCGTTGGCAGGGGTTCGAGGGCGATCGGTTGCGGTTCGACGGCGAACTTCGCTCCGTTGCCGCGCGAGGGGTCGTGCTGGCACTCGGTGGCGCGAGCTGGCCGAAGCTCGGGTCGGATGCCGGTTGGGTGCCGATCCTCGCTGCGCGCGGTGTCCGGATGGTGGCCTTCAAGCCGGCCAATTGCGGCTTCGAGATCGCCTGGTCGGCGCATTTCCGCGACCGCGCCGCGGGGCAGCCGCTGAAGAACATCGCGCTCTCGCTCGATGGCGGCGCGCCGGTGCCGGGCGAGATGGTGATCACGCGCCACGGGATCGAAGGCGGCGCGGTCTATGCGATCAGCGCGGCGTTGCGCGACCGGCTGCCGGCCCGGCTCGTGCTCGATCTCAAGCCGCAGCTGGAAGTCGGCGCGCTGGCACGCCGCCTGGCCGAGCGGCGCAAGGGACGGTCGCTCTCCGCCTGGTTGACGGCGGAGATCAAGCTCTCGCCCATCGCCTATTCCCTGTTGCGCGAAGTGAAGGAGATCGTGCCGGACGATCCCGGGGCGCTGGCGGCGCTGATCAAGGCGCTGCCGCTCAAGGTCGATGGGACACGTCCGATCGCCGAGGCGATCTCTTCGGCCGGTGGCGTGGCTTTCGATGCCGTGGACGACCACCTGATGCTGCGCGCCGTCCCGGGGGTGTTCGTCGCCGGGGAGATGCTGGACTGGGAGGCGCCGACCGGGGGTTATCTGCTGCAGGGTTGTCTCAGCTCCGCGGCAGTCGCGGCGGATGGCGCCGCCGCATGGTGCGCGTTACAGTCGGCCCCAAACGGGGGGAATGCTTGAAGGCTGTATATTCTCTGGGCGGCTTGGCCGCGACGCTGCTGATGCTGGCCGCCTGCGCGGACCGGCAGGCGTCACCGCGCGTCCACGCGCCCTTCTCGGATGGCGCTCCGCCGGCCCGCGCCTGCCTGGCCGAAGAGGGCCCGGGACGGACCTTCTGCGTGGTGGTGATCGCGGCAGAGCGCACACGGCTGGCCGGGTCGAAGGTCTGCTCGCCGGTCTCGTCCGACGATCTTTCCGACACCTATGCGGTGATGGACTGGATCCGCGCCCATCCCGAGGCGCAGAGCCAGGATCTTGCACCGGTCGTTGAGAAGGTGCTCTCGGAGATGCATCCGTGTGCGTAAGAGGCGTCGATGTTCCGCTTGATCGGTCTCACGCAGCTTCAAGGCCCTCACCCCAACCCTCTCCCTTCGGGCGAGGGGGTGCGGCGGAGCGCTCGCTAACATTGAACTAGAAGGATTCGTGCCACAGCGTTCCCTCTCCCGTGGGGAGAGGGACAGGGTGAGGGCCTTGTAGCCGCTTGAGACGGCTCAGACCAATCACTGCACGACAAACCCGTGCTTATACGGATCGCGGTCGTCGATGAAGATGGTGTTGTAGCCGGTGACGCGGGCCCAGCCTTCGATCGAGGGAATGATGGCACTGTGGTTGCCGACTTTCGCCTCCTTCACCACGCGTCCCTTGAACAGGCTGCCGATGATGCTCTCATGCACGAAGCTGTCGCCGACCTTGAGCTTGCCCTTGCCGGCGAGCTGGGCCATGCGCGCGGAAGTGCCGGTGCCGCAGGGCGAGCGGTCGATCGCCTTGTCGCCGTAGAAGACGGCGTTGCGCGCGTCGGCCTCGGGATGTTTCGGCGCGCCGGTCCAGAGGATATGCGAGAGGCCCTTGATGGTCGGGTTCTCGGGATGCTGGAAGGTGTATTTCTCGTTCATGCGCTTGCGCAAGATCGGGCTCATGCGCACCAGATCGCCGGCGGTGAAATCGGCCATGTCTCGGTAATTCGCCTGCGGCTCGACGATCGCATAGAAGTTGCCACCATAGGCGACGTCGACCTTGATCGGGCCCAAATCCGGGCAGTCGATCTCGAGGCCTTCCGAATGCAGGAAGGCCGGGACGTTGGTGAGCCGCACGGATTCCACATACTCGCCGACCTGGTTGTATTCGGCGATCACCAGGCCCGCGGGCGTCTCCAGGCGGAGCGTGCCGGGCGTCTTCGGCTTCACCAAACCGTTCTCGATCGCAACCGTCACCGTGCCGATGGTGCCGTGGCCGCACATCGGCAGGCAGCCGGAGGTCTCGATGAACAGGATGCCGACGTCGCAATCCTCGCGGGTCGGCGTGTAGAGGATGCTGCCCGACATCATGTCATGGCCCCGTGGCTCGAACATGAGGCCGGTGCGGATCCAGTCAAACTCCTTCAGGAAATGCTGCCGGCGCTCGCTCATGCTGGCGCCCTGCAACTGCGGCCCGCCGCCGGAGACGACACGGACGGGATTGCCGCAGGTATGGGCGTCGATGCAGGAGAAGGTGTGCTTGGCCATGGGTCTTCTGTGTTCTTTCTGGACGCAATCTTTGGGGGGCCCCCCCACCCTACCCTCCCCCGAAGCCCCGCGGACATTGTCCGCATTCGCGGACGGGGGAGGAGAAGAATCGAAGCTAGCGCCCTTTCCTCAGCTCGTCGCGGATTTCGGCGAGCAAGGCTTCGGTCGGGGTCGGGCCGGCCGGGGCCGCCGCCTCTTCCTTCTTCTTGAAGCGGTTGATCTGCTTCACCACCATGAACAGCGCGAAGGCGATGATCAGGAAAT
>JAYSFH010000313.1:0-5087 GCA_041913405.1 Dongia sp.
AGGGCATCCTGCCGGGGATCGAATCCTGGTACGAGCTCGGCAACAAGTCGAAGACCGGCAAGGCGACCGGCATGGACAAGGTGCGCCAGGTCGCGGCGCATGTGAACACGATCCTGCGCTACATTCCGACCGTGCAGACCAACTTTGTGCTGGGGTTGGATTGCGATTCCGGCGACGAGCCCTTCGAGCTCACCAGGCGGTTCATCGATCTCGCCCCTGGCGCCTATCCGGCCTTCTCGCTGCTGACCTGCTATGGCGCCGCGGCGCCGCTCAATCTCGAGTTCCAGCGCGCCGGGCGCGTGCTGCCCTTCCCGCATCATTTCCTGGACAGCAACCACGCGATGAACGTGCGGCCACTGCACTATGACTGGGCCGAGTTCTACGGTCTGGCCGAGGACCTGACGCTCTATGCGCATTCGCGCGCACAGCTGTGGCGCCGCTTCAACGCCAATCGCGGGGTGACCACCAAGGCGATGAACCTCGCGCGCGCCGCGTCCTCCGGCCGCGCCAAGTTCCAGGGCAAGGTCCAGCGCATGCTGGTCAACAATCCGGACGTCCGCCGCTTCTTCGAGGGCGAATCCTCGGTGCTGCCGGACTTCTACCGCAACCGGATCCGCCGGCAGATGGGGCCGCTCTGGGATGCCTTGCCCGAGGGCGCGCTGATGCACGACCCGAACGCCTATCTGAAGCGCCACGAAGCGGCCCGGCTGGCGGCGGAGTAGATCAGCCCGCCGCCGCCATCACCTTGGCGGTTTCCTTCAGCCGGCGCATGTCGAGCTTGCCGGTGCCCAGCGTCGGGAGCTCGTCGATCCTACGCAGGTCCTTCTGCTTCGGGATCCAGAGCTTGGGCAGGCCGCTGTCCGACAATCCCTTCCAGACCAGCTCGGCGCCCATCGATTCATCGGCGACATAGAGGCCGAACAGCCGCTCGCCGCGATCGGCGTCGGGCACCGCGACCACCGCGGCGGCGCCAATGCCGGGGATCCGCAGCAGCGCTTCCTCGATCTTCAGATGCGGCACCATCTCACCGCCGACCTTGGAGAAGCGGGAGAGCCGATCGGTGATCTTGATGAATCCGTCCTCGTCGATGATGGCGATGTCGCCGGTCACATACCATTCGTCGCGCAAGGCCTGGGCGGTGCGGTCGGGATCGGCCAGATAGCCGACCATGCGGCCGGGGCCCTTCAAGAGCAGCAGCCCCTCCTCGCCTTCCTTCTTTTCCTCGCCGGTCTCGGCGTCGATCACCTTGGCAGCGACGCCGGGGATCGGATGGCCCACGGTTCCGGACTTGGTGCCGATCTGGCGGTCCGGCCCTTCGAGGACGTCGGGGACGTTGACGGCCACCACCGGACCCATCTCGGTCGCGCCATAGCCCTCGAGCAGCTGGATGCCGAACTTCTCCTTGAACTGCTCGCCGAATTCCGGGCGCAGCCGCTCGGCGCCGACCACGACATGCCTGAGGCTCGCGAGATCCTCCGGCGCGCAGGCGCGGTAGTAGGACTGACAGAAGGTCGGGGTCGAGATCAGCAGGGTCGCCTTGTATTTCTTGATCATCCCGCCGATCGATTTCGCATCGAGCGGATTCGGGTGATAGACGGCGCCCAGACCCAGGACCAGCGGCATGAACAGGGTGCCGGTGAAGCCAAAGGCGTGGAAGAAGGGCAGGACGCCCATCACGCGGTCGTCCCGCGTCGCGCCGAGGATCTGGCCGATCGCCTCGAGGTTGGAGATCACGTTGCGGTGCGTGAGCATCACGCCCTTGGGCTCGCCGGTCGAGCCCGAGGAGAACATGATGGTGGCGAGATCCTTGAAGGGATCGCCTTTCGGCACGGTCATGCGGCAGAGCAGGCCGGTCGGGGTCAGCAGCGCCTTCACATAGGTAAGCGCGCGCTCGGCATTGCTGAAGCCGCCGAGCATATCTTCCACGAAGACCATCTCCGGCCGCGGTTCCAGCTTCGCCTTGGCCAGGAAGGCCTTGGAGGCGATGATGGTCTTGATGCCCGACTTGGCGATCGCGGCCTCCATCGCCTCGGCGCCGATGGTGAAGTTGAGGTTGATCGGCGTCTTGCCCGCCAGCATCAAGCCGTTGTTCACCAATGCACCGCCGACCGAGGCCGGTAGCAGCACGCCGACCCGGTTCTCCGTCGCGCGCTCGCGCTTGAACCAGCGGCTGAGCATCAGCGAGCCGGTCAGCATTGCGCCGAAATTGAGCTCGCGGCCGAGCGAGTCCGCCATGCAGAAGCGGAACCAGTTGGCTTTCGCCGTGCGGATCACGCGGACCGGCACCAGGTCGCGGGTGGTGCGGCGATGGTCAAAGGCCTCGGCGCCGAGCTCCAGCAGGCGCGTCCGGAGTTCCCAGGCACGCGTGCTCGACGGCAATGGACTCCCGAAGGTGATGGTGACCGGATAGAAGAAGCGTTTCGGCCATTTCCAGAAGAACTTGCCGTCCTTGAAGCTGAAGATCGAGCCCCAGACCTGGTCGAGATGTACCGGGATCACCGGCACGTCGAGGCCCTGCACGATCTTCTCGAAGCCGCGCTTGAAGGGCAGCATGTTGCCGGTGCGGCTGATCGCGCCCTCGGCGAAGATGCAGACGCTGTGGCCGGCCTGGAGCTCCTCCCGCGCGCGGCGGATCGCGGCGATGCCGTCGCGGCCGCCGCCGGTCGGGATCGCGCGCATCTGGGTGAAGAGCTTGCCCAGCAGCGGCAGCTTGAAGAAGGGCGCATAGACCATGAAGCGCACGAAGCGCTGGATCGAGGCGCCGACCAGCAACCCGTCGACGAAGGAGAGATGGTTGCAGACCAGCAAGGCCGGGCCGTTCAGGGGCACGTTCTGCGGATTGACGATGTTTATCCGGTAGATCGTGTGGGTGATCAGCCAGAGCGAGAATCGGATCATGAAATCCGGCAGCAGGATCAGCAGATAAGCGGTGACACAGAAAGTGGCGATGCCGGAGAAGAAGATGACCTGGTCCGGCCGCAATCCCGCGAAGCCGCCGAGCAGCGCGCTGGTGCCGGCCGCCAGCAGGATCGCCAAGAAATTTAGCACGTTGTTGGCTGCGATCACGCGGCCGCGGGAGTCCGCTTCCGATTTCTGCTGCAACATCGCGTTGAGCGGCACGGAATAGAATCCGGCGAAGAAGCCCAAGAGCGAGAGACAAGTGATGGCGCCCCAAAAGCTGTGCGCGGTCACCAGAAATAAGGCCGTGATGCCGATGCCGACCGATCCGATCGGGACCAGGCCGAGTTCGACCTTGTGGCCGGAGAGCCGGCCGGCCGCGACGCTGCCGATGCCGATGCCGATCGCCACCGCTGCCCAAAGCCAGCTCGCGTCGGTCTCACTGGCGAGGCCGAGCACCATCTTGCTGTAGAGCGGCATCGAAATCTGCAGCAGCGAGCCCAGGAACCAGAACCAGCAGATCCCGAGCACCGTCAGCCAGAGCCGCCGGTTGCGCTTCACCGCGAGAATTGCGGAGATGCTGTCCCCGATCGGGTTGGCGCGAAACGGCTGCCGCTGCTTCGGCGCGGGTGTGCGGCCGATGCCAAAGCTGGCCAAGGTGCCGGCAACGGCGATGCCGATGGTGATCCCGCCGAGCACCCAAGGGTGATGGCCCAGGAACTCGAACAGCGCGCCGCCGAGCGCTGTGCCGACGATGATCGCGACGAAGGTGCTCATCTCGATCAGCGCGTTGCCGCGCGAGAGGTCCTGGTTCGGCAGCAATTCGGGAAGGCAGCTGTATTTTGCGGGCGAGAAGAACGCCGAATGCGTCGCCATCAAGAACATCACGGCAAGCAGCAGCGGAATGGAGTCCGAGAGGAATCCGGCAAGCCCGACGAGCATCGCCAGGATCTCGACGCTCTTGCTGGCGATCAGCACGGTGCGTTTCGAAAAATTGTCCGCGAGCTGTCCTGCGTAGCCGGAGAACATGAGGTAGGGCAGGACGAACAGGGCCGCGATCAGGTTGATGTATAGGTTGGCATCCTTCTCGCTCGCGACATGGGCGATGACGTAGAAGGTGACCATGAAGCGATAGACGTTGTCGTTCAGCGCCCCCAGAAACTGGGTGACCAGCATCCAGCCGAAACCCTTGTCCAGGATCAGCTGCAGATAGCTGCGGTCATTCATGGTGAAGCCCGTCCCTTAATTCCCCGCCCCACTTGAACGGGCGGGAGGGAGTCGGTCAAGCCGGGGTACCGGTTTGGTGCGGCCCGTCACGGATTCGTCTCACGAATCCGTCAAATGGCGGAAAACCGCGGTTTGCGGGGCTTGAAATTGGCGACCTGCGGCACGACGTGCAATTGACAATCATTCTGAGTTGCCGTTAGGGTTTGGCCATGATCGTTTGCATCTGCAACGCCTATCGCACGGCCGAGATCGAGGCCAAGGCCCGGGAAACCGGGCATGGGGACGCCTACGCGGTCTACCAGGCCCTGGGCGCGGCGCCGCGTTGCGGCTGCTGCCTGGACATGGCCCAGGACATCGTGGACGACGTCCATGGCAGTCCCCGGACGCTCCGCAGGGCGGCGGAATAGATGGTCATCTGGCGCTCCGTTCCGCTGTCGCGCTGGGCCGCCGTGCTCACCTGGTTCGGCATCAAGCGGCCGACGCGGTAGGCAGGAACGTCATGCCCGGGCGTGACCCGGGCATCTCTCTCAAGCGCGAACTCTCCGAAAGACCCGCGGGTCAAGCCCGCGGGTGACGTGTTCTTAGGCTAAGCCGCGTCCACCAGCACGACTTCGGCGTCTTCGAGGGCGGTGACGCGGATCGTCTCCACCTCCGTGATCGCCGCACCGTCGCGGGCGGCGAGGGCGACGCCGTTGACCTCGACCTTGCCCTTGGCCGGTACGAGATAGGCGTGGCGCCGGCCGCCAAGCTTGTATTCGGCGGTCTCGCCAGCCTTCAGGTTGGCGCCGAGCACGCGGGCATCGGTGCGGATCGGCAGCGCGTCGCTGTCGCCTTCGATCCCGCTGGCGAGGGTCACGAAGCGGCCCGAACGGTCGTCCTTCGGGAAAGGCTTCGAGCCCCAGCTCGGCTTGCCGCCCCGGGCGTTCGGAATGATCCAGATCTGGAAGATCCGGGTTGCCTCG
>JAYSFH010000314.1:0-1330 GCA_041913405.1 Dongia sp.
TGAACGGCACGGTGAAGGTCCTGAGGCGGTAGTCCAGGCCGCGAGTATGGCCTTCCGGGACCCGCGGGGGTCCCGCCAATACGTCAACCCTCCCCTCCCCAAACCGCAGGGGCAGCGCGCCGCATGCCGCGGCACGCCCTCAGGGCCGTTGGATCAAGCCGTCAGCGTCAGCCGACGGCGATCATGGGCTCCGGTTCCGGCATCTCGACGCCCCACATCTTCTCGAGATTGTAGAAGCGCCGGATCTCCGGCTTGAACAGATGGACGATCACGTCGCCGCCATCGAGCAGGACCCATTCGCCCTGCGTCAGCCCTTCGATGCTGACTTTCTTGATGCCGGATTTGGTGAGTTTCTCGTCCAGGTGCTGGGCCATGGAAGCCAGCTGCCGGTTGCTCCGGCCGGTGGCGATCACCATGTAATCCGCGATCGAGGACTTGCCCGCGAGGTCGATGGAAATGATGTCCTCGGCCTTGTCGGCATCCAAGGACTTCTCGACGATTTTCAGCAGATCGGAAGGTGCACGCTCTGCCGAATTCTTAGCGGCCGCGCGCTTGCGGACCGCCGGCTTCTTTTGGGTAATGTTTCGCTCTCCTCAAGCCGCGGCACCGGCTGCCCGCGACGCTGTTTAAACACCCGGCTTGGCCGCCGCTTTCCGCTTCTTGCGGATCTCGGTGGCCGAGATCGGATTCAGCCGATGGTGGATGAACGTCCAGGCAGGTGGCGGCGTGATCGCCAGCCTTCCTGCCGCCTGTTCCGGGCGCCTGGAGGCCTGGAAACGCCGGGCCGCCTGGGCGGCCATCGCCCTATAAGTATAGGTAGGACGGTCGAAAACCGCAATTGGAAGCCGGTGAAATATCTGTGTCCAGTCCTTCCAGGCGGCGATCTGGGCCAGATTGTCGGCCCCCATCAACCATACGAAACGACAATCCCGCTGCGTCTCGCAGAGCTTTCGGAGCGTGTCGGCGGTGTAGCGCGTGCCGAGCCTGGCCTCGATGTCGGTGACCCGGATCTTCGGATGGCGGGCGACCTTCGTCGCCGCGTCGACTCGGGCGGCCAGCGGCGCCATGCCGTCCACGGGCTTCAGCGGGTTCTGCGGCGAGACCATCCACCAGACTTCGTCGAGCGCCAGCAACTGGAGGGCGGCGAGGCTGATCTCGCGGTGGCCCTGGTGCGCGGGGTTGAAGGAGCCGCCGAGGATGCCGATGCGGCGGTGCGGGCGACGTTGAGGCACGCCGCCCCCTCTACTCGGCCGTCATGCCCGGCGCAGGCCGGGCCACCCCTAGGTACCCTTGGGGAACCCAAACCGCACACAGGGGGGGCCGGGGCCAG
>JAYSFH010000314.1:1340-5082 GCA_041913405.1 Dongia sp.
GCCGCCCCATCAACTCGCCGGTCTTGCCGGGCGCTGGCCGGCCCCCCCTGAGTTCCCTTGGGTCTCGCAAACAGGAACTCTGGGGTGCCCGGGCCAAGCCCGGGCATGACGACCGAGAAATAGCAGCAATCACGGCCGCACTTGGCCGTTGCCGCGGACGAGATACTTGTAGCTGGTGAGCTGCTCGGCACCGACCGGGCCGCGCGCGTGCAGCTTGCCGGTGGAGATGCCGATCTCGGCGCCCATGCCGAACTCACCGCCGTCGGCGAACTGGGTGGACGCATTCACCAGCACGATGCCGGCATCGACTTCGCGCAGGAACTTTTCCGCCGCCGCCGCGTCCTCGGTGATGATCGCTTCGGTGTGGTGCGAGCCGTGACGGTTGATATGCTCCATCGCCTCTTCGATGCCGCCCACCACCCGGACCGCGATGATGGCGTCGAGATACTCGGTGTCCCAGTCCTTGGTGGTCGCCATCTTCACCTTGTCGTGCAGCTTCAAGGCTTCGTCGTCGCCGCGCACCTCGCAGCCGGCCGTGACCAGATCGGCGATGATCGGCTCGGCGAAGGACAGCGCCGCCTTGTCGATCAGCAGCGTCTCGGTGGCGCCGCAGACGCCGGTGCGGCGCATCTTGGCGTTCAAGACGATCTCACGCGCCTTCTTCGGATCGGCCTTGCCGTGGACATAGGTGTGGCAGAGGCCGTCGAGGTGCTTCAGCACCGGGATGCGGCTCTCGGCGGCGACGCGCTCGATCAGGCCGCGGCCGCCGCGGGGAATGATGAGATCGATGCAGTCGTCCATCCTGAGCATGATGCCGACCGCCTCGCGATCGGTGGTCGGCACCGATTGGATCGCGGCTTCGGGCAGGCCGGCGGCCTTGAGGCCGGATTGCAGCGCGGCGACGATGACGGCGGAAGACTTCGCGCTCTCCGAACCGCCGCGCAGGATCGCGGCATTGCCGGACTTCAAGCACAGCCCGCCGGCATCGGCGGCGACATTGGGCCGGCTCTCATAGATGATGCCGATGACGCCCAGGGGCACGGACACACGGGAAATCTGCAGGCCGTTGGGTCGGGTCCACTCGGCGAGAATCCGCCCGACCGGATCCGGCTGCGCGGCGATTTCCTCCAGACCCTTCGCCATGGCTTCGACGCGGGCGTCGTTCAGCTTCAGACGATCGAGCAGTGCACCGGAGAGATTCCGCGCCTCGGCGGCCTTCATGTCCTCGGCATTGGCGGCGAGGATCGCCGGCGCCTGGTTGCGGATCGCCTTGGCCATCGCCTGCAGGCCGACGACTTTGCGCTCCGGCGTCGCAAGGGCCAGCTCGACGGCGGCGGACTTCGCCGCTTCGCCGAGCATGCGCATCGTGGACTCGAGAGAGGAAGACTTCGTTTGCGCGAGGGTCATGTTCAGCTCAGCACCAGATCGTCGCGGTGAATCATCTCATCACGGCCGCGATAGCCGAGCAAGTCGGCGATTTCCCGGCTCTTATGGCCCATGATGGCCCTGGCATCCTTGGCGTTGTAGGCCGAGAGCCCGCGCGCCACCTCGTTGCCCGAGAGATCGACCACGATCACGGCATCGCCGCGCTCGAACCGGCCTTCGACCTTCACGATCCCCGCGGGCAGCAGGCTGCGGCCGGTCTTCAGCGCGTTCAAGGCGCCGGCATCGACGGTGATGGTGCCGCTGGGCTTCAGGCTGCCGCTGATCCAGCGCTTGCGCGCGGTCTTCGGCTCGGCCTGGGGCAGGAACCAGGAGCATTTGGCGCCATCGACCACCGCCTGCAGCGGATTCATCTGGCGGCCGTTGGCGATCAGCATGCGGCAGCCCGCGGACATCGCGATCCGCGCCGCAGCGAGCTTGGTCACCATGCCGCCGGAGCTGTAGCCCGGCGGCGCTTCGCCGGCCATGGATTCGATCTCGGCGCTCATCTCGGAGACTTCCGGGATGAACTCCGCGCTCTTGTCCTTCCGGGGATCGGCGGTGTAGAGGCCGTCGATGTCCGAGAGCAGGACCAAGGTGTCGGCGCTGATCATCGCCGCCACCCGGGCCGCGAGGCGGTCGTTGTCGCCGAAGCGGATCTCGGAAGTGGCAACCGTGTCGTTCTCGTTGATGACCGGCACGGCGTCGAGCTTCAGCAAGGTGGCGAGGGTCGAGCGCGCGTTGAGATGCCGGCGGCGTTCCTCGGTGTCGTCGAGGGTGAGCAGCACCTGGGCACAGGTGATCCCATGGCGCGCCAGCGCCTCCTGATAGGCATGGGCCAGGCGGATCTGCCCGGTCGCCGCGGCGGCCTGCTTCTCTTCCCGGCGCAGCACGCCGGTCTCGAGGCCGAGACGCCGGCGGCCGACGGCGATGGCGCCGGAAGAGACCAGCACCACCTCGCTGCCGCCCTTGCGGAGCGCAGCCACATCGTCGCAAAGCGCTTCCAGCCACTTGCGGCGGATGTCGCCGCTCTCGTCATCGACCAGCAGCGCGGAGCCGATCTTCACCACCACGCGCTTCGAGGTGGCGAGGGATTTCGCGGAGGGACGGCGGCGTTCGGTCATTGCACTGCCCTCGCCACAGACTCCGCCGTCATGCCAAGGCTTGGCCTTGGCATCCACGAGTTTGTTGCCAACAACAAGGTGCAGCCGAGCGAAACTCGTGGATCCCAAGGCCAAGCCTTGGGATGACTACCGAGAGATGGGAAGCAGCGAGTGAGCACGGCAATCCCTCAATACACCGCGCGGCCGCCGGTCAAATCGAAGGTGAAACCGGTGGTGAAGCTGCAGGCCGGTGACACGATCCAGGCGATCATCTCGGCCGCTTCGTGCAACTCGCCGACGCGCTTCATCGGGATCTTGGCGGTCATATAGTCGACCTGCTGCTGCGGCATCGCCGCCACCATCGGCGTCTTGATGACCGCGGGGGCGAGGCCGTTCACGGTGATGCCGGTCTCGGCGTAGTCCTTGCCCATCACCTTCACCAGGCCGATCAGACCGGCCTTGGTCGCCGAATAGGCCAGCATGCCGGCATTGCCTTCCTTGCCGGCGATCGAGGCGATGTGGAGGATGCGGCCATAGTTGCGCTTCAGCATATGCGGCACCACCGCCTTCGACAGCAGGAAGGCGCCGCGCAGGTTGATCTGGGTGCACTCGTCGAAATTCTCGATCTCGACTTCATGGGTCTTCAGATTGGTCTTGCCGACAATGGCGGCGCAATTGACCAGCCCGTCGATCTTGCCGAACTGCCCGGCCACGGAGTCGATCGCGGCCTTGGTCGCGGTCCAGTCGGTGATATCCACCGCGACGCCGATCGCATTGTTGCCCAGTTCCTTGGCGGCCGCCGCGACCCCGTCCTTGTTGCGGTCGAGCACGGCGACGCGCACGCCCTGGCCGTTCAGGAAGCGGGCGGCTTCGAGGCCGATGCCGCTGGCGCCGCCGACGACGGCGACGGTGTAGTCATCCTGGTCGATGTAACGCAACGCCATGGTCCCCAATCCCCCAAGCTCTGTGTGCCGTTAGGCCGTGTGAATCTCTTCCATCGTCTCGGTCTCGATGCCGGCCTTCGCCGCCTCGTGCTCCTCGTCGATGATCGCGAGGGCCTTGCGCAGAAGCTCGGTGATGCCCTGCCCCGCCGCGCCCGAGATCGCGAAAACCTGGTTGCCGCTTTTCTTGGTTATCTTGGCCGCGCGCGCGAGCTTCTTGGCCTTCTCGGCGATCTCTTCCTCGGAAAGAGCATCGCATTTGTTGAGCGCAACAAT
>JAYSFH010000315.1:0-5082 GCA_041913405.1 Dongia sp.
AGCGCGACATCGGCGTCGGCGTGCGGGGCGCGGTCGATACCGCGCGTTGCCGCCTGCTCGATGCCGAAGGCAAGGTGATCGGCGACGGCGTGGTGCAGATGCTGCACGTGAAGGCCGGGACCTATCTGCTGGCAGTCGATGCCCCGGCCGAGGGCAATGCGATCGAAGTGCAGCCGGCTTTGGTTGGCGTCACGGCGCCGGACGGCAGCCCGCCCGATGAAGTGAAGCGCGTCGAGCTCGCCGGTCTCAAACCCAAGAAACAGGAGTAGTCGACGTGGCGCGTGCGTGGTTGAACCCCGTTCGAGGAATGGCGCTGGCCGTTCTGCTCGCCGCCCTGTCGGCCTCCCTGTCCCCGATCGCGCAAGCCGACGAGAAGATCCCGGCCGGCCCGCAGGACGTGGTGCGTCCCGAAGGTGCGATCGTGGTGCCGGAGAAGTTCCTGCGGCGCTGGGATCCGGTCACGGTCTTCTTCGATCAGGATGCCGGGCCGGCGGCCGGCGGCCCGGAGGACCATCCGGAGAAGTACTTCACGCTGGCGCCGTTGCAGCCGGGTGCCGCGACCTGGATCAATGCCCGCACCCTGCAGTTCAAGCCGGCCGAGCCCTGGCCGCCGCTGACCCGCTTCTCGCTGAAAGTCGGCGCGCGCAGCGTCGATCTCGCGACCTTGATGTCGGCGCCGACCGCGAGCACGCCCTCGGACGGCGCCACCGGCCTCGACCCGGTGAAGTCGATTGCGCTCACCTTGCCGGAGCCGCTCGACATCGAGGCCCTGTCCCGCCTGATCACCATCGAGCTCAGGCCTTTGCCGGGCGTCGATGCCGAGGCATCGCGCACGCTGACCGACGCGGACTTCGACGTGAAGATGGTCGAGCGCGCCGACCGCAACGCCCCGGTGCAGTACATCGTCAACCTGCGTGATCCGATCCCGGGCGGCACCCGCGCGCTGGTGCATCTGAAGCTCTCCTTGGAGAGCGGCCTCGACGGCGGCTTCCAGGACATCGCCTTCTCGACCGCGGAGCCGTTCCGGGTGACCCAGCTCGGCTGCCCGAAGCAGAGTTTCCCGATCCCGCCCTCCGGCGCCCGCTACAACCGCGAGGACGCGATCAAATGCCCGGCCGGCGATCGCAGCATCACCATCACCTTCTCCGCCGACCTCGCGGCCGTCGGCCCGATCGACGCGCGCAATTTCATCCGCATCTCGCCGCAGGTCGAGGGCGTCTCCTACGCCGTGGTCAACAACCTGCTTTCGGTTTCCGGCAAGTTCACCGCCGGCACGCTCTATCAGCAGGGCCGGCCGCTGCAGATGCCGGCGGCGAGCGAAGCCTATATCTCCTTCGCCGAGCGCAAGAGCTTCCTCGACTGGCTGAGCAGCAACGGCATCGTCGAGCGCTACGGCCCGCAGATGCTGCCGCTGAAAGGCCGCGGCTTCGAGCAGGTCGATCTCCGCATCCACAAGATCGATCCCCTGAACCGCACCTTCTGGCCGTTCCCGAACGAGCCGGTGACGGTGGATGAATCCGCGATCCCCCCGGCGCCGGGCGAGGAGCCCAAGCCCTACACGCAAGCGGCGCCCTATATTTCCGCCAGCGAGCTCTCCGCCCAGATCAAGGCGCTGGGCTCGCCCAGCATCTCCGACCTGATCGACCTGCCGCTCAGGAAGGGCGGTGCCGCGGCGAAGTTCGGCATCGACCTCAAACCCTATTTCGCGCGGGTTGGCGGCGCCGACCAGCCCGGCAGCTATCTGGTCGGCATCCGGCGCATCGATAAATCCACCGAGCGTGCCTGGGTCCGGGTGCAGCTGACCGATCTCAGCCTCTCTGCGGTCGATGAGCGCGACCGCGTGCGCTTCATCGTCACTTCGCTGGCGACCGGCAAGCCGGTCGAGGGCGCCGAGGTCCGGATCGAAGGCCAGCGCGGCGAAAGCTGGGTCACCGCCTTCAGCGGCAAGACCGACGGCATCGGCCAGCTGGTCTGGCAGGCGACCGGCCAAAACACCAGTTCGATGAACATCCGCCGCCTCGTCGTCATCAAGGACGGCGACACTCTGGTGATCGATCCGACCCGCGGGCCAGATGCCTATGCCGACCAGAACTGGATGGCCGCCGACGATACCTGGCTGCAATGGACCCAGACCTATCTCGAGAATCGCTCCACGCCGGAAGCGGACCTGGTCCACATCTTCACCGAGCGGCCGATCTACCGGCCGGAAGAGCCGGTGCATATCAAAGGCTACCTGCGGCACTATGCCGACGGCGCGCTCGCCTTCGAGAAGCCCAAGGCGACGTTGGTCATCACCGCGCCGGACAACGCCGAATGGCGACATCCGGTCACCATCAACGATTCCGGCAGCTTCTACGACTTCTTCCAGGAGAAGACGGTCGCGACCGGCATCTACACCGTGCGCCTGGAGATCGAGAGCAAGGACGGCCCGAAGCAGCTCGGCATGGTCGGCTTCAAGAAAGAGGCCTATCGCCTGCCGACCTTCGAGGTGCATTTGAACGGTGCGACCAAGACGCCGTCCGATGCGCCCTTCACCGTGAAGCTCGCCGCGACCTATTACGCGGGCGGCGTGGTCGCCGACCGACCGGTGCATTGGCGCGTCACCCAGTTCCCCTATGACTGGACCGTCGCCAAGCGCGAGGGCTTCTACTATTCGACCGATTCCCGCTTCTCAGGGATCGGCGAGTTCGCCTCGACGCCGGTCTTGGAGCGCGACGGCACCACCGACGGCGAGGGGGCCGCGAGCCTCGAGCTCAACCCGGCGCTGGAGCCGACCGCGCAGCCGCGCAGCTATGTGATCGAGGCGACGGTCACCGGCGACGACGACCAGACCGTCACCAGCACCCAGGAGATCGCCGCCCTGCCGCCCTTTGCCATTGGTGTAAAGGTGCCGCGCTATCTCAAGGTGGCCGGCACGGTGCCGGTCGAGGTGCTGCTGCAGGGGCTGGATGACCGCCTGGTCTCCGGCAAGACCGTCAACGTGAAGCTGATGAAGCGGCGCTGGATCTCCCAGCTCCAGGCCAGCGACTTCTCCGAAGGTGCGGCGAAATATGTGACCGAAACCGTGGACGAGACGGTCTCGGAGCAACCTCTGGTCAGCGGCTTCGAGCCGAGCAAGCTCGACCTGAAGCTCAACGGCGCGGGCGTCTACATCCTGAAGGTCGAAGGCCGCGATGCGCTGGGGCGGGTGCAGAGCGTCGCCGTCGACTTCTTCGCCGACGGCGGCGAGCCGGTCACCTGGTCGCGCCCGCCGGCCCAGGTCTTCAAGGTCACCACCGAGAAGCCGGAATACAAGGGCGGCGACACCGCGGTCTTCATCCTGGAGAGCCCGTTCCAGAATGCCGAGGCCCTGGCGATCGTCGAGCAGCCGGATGCCCGCATGCGCTACGAATGGGTGCCGGTGCGCAACGGCGTCGGCCGCTACGAATACAAGATCGACGCGACCGACATGCCGCGGCTGCCGGTGCACTTCCTGTTGATGCGCGGCCGCCTGCCGGGCGAGCTGCCGAAGCCGGATGAACTCGATCTCGGCCGGCCGCAGACCCTGGCCGCGACCAACTGGGTCGTGGTCAAGCCGGTCAAGAACATCGTCAACGTGAAGCTCGAATACCCGGAGAAGGCGCTGCCCGGCCAGGAGATCACCATGAAGATCTCCCTCTCCGACGATACCGGCGCGCCGCTCGCCGGCGAGGTCACGCTCTGGCTGGTGGACCAGGCGATCCTCGCCTTGGCCGAGGAGCAGCGCCTCGACCCGCTGCCGGAATTCATCGTCGATCGCGGCAGCTATATGAAGCTTCGCGACACACGGAATCTCATCATCGGTTCGTTGCCGCTGGAAGAAGAGCCGGGCGGCGACGAGGCCGAGGCGCAGCGCAAGTCGCTGTTCGACAACGTGACGGTGCGCAAGAACTTCACACCCGTGCCGTATTTCAATCCGTCGATCATGGTCCGCTCGGATGGCAAGGCGGAAGTGAAGATCAAGCTCGCGGACTCGCTCTCCATCTTCAAGGTCCGCGCCAAGGCCGTGAACGGCACCAGCCGCTTCGGCTATGCCACGGGCAGCATCCGCGTGCGCCTCCCGGTCATGGTGCAGCCGAACTTTCCGCGCTTTGTCCGCCCCGGCGACCAATTCAGCCTGGCGGGGCTCGGCCGCCTGATCGAAGGCGAGGGCGGTCCCGGCCGGGTCGAGCTCCGCGCCGACGGACTCGACATCGAGGGCGACGCCAAGCGCGACTTCGACTGGACCGAGAAGCCGGTCCATCTCGACTTCCCGGTCACCGTGCCGACGCCGGGCTACACCAGCGACGGCCAGCTCGCGCGAAGCTCGGTCAACGTGATGATGGGCGTCGAGCGCAGCCGCGACCAGTCGCGCGACGCGGTCTCGATCGATCTGCCGATCCAGCCCGACCGCCGCCCGGTCGATCTCCGCGTGCTCGCGGATCTCATCGCCGGCACGCCCTTCACCGTAGCCGCGATCTCGGAGGAGATCCGCAGCGGCACGCTCAGCCGCAACGTGCTGCTCTCGAGCCAGCCCGGTCTGCTGCGCATGGCCGCCGGGCTGGACTATCTGCAGGAATATCCTTACGGCTGCACCGAGCAGCGCATCAGTCTCGCCCGGGCCGAGCTGGCGCTGCACAAGTTCCGCGATACCTTGATGCTCGGCGGCAAGCTCGACCGGCTCGACCAAGATTTGAAAGACACCCTCGCCTATGTCGAGAAGGCGACCTCCGAGGCCGGCATGGTCTCGTTCTGGCCGGGCTCCAAGCCCTATGTCTTCCTGACCGCCTGGTCGGTGCAGTTCATGGTCGAGGCGCGCGACGCCGGCTTTGCGATCAACGACGCGTTGCTGGAGAAGCAGCTGACCGTGCTGCGGCAGTCGTTGCGCTCCGACAACGGCAACCTGATCTCCGGCCTGGAATACTCCGAGCGGGTCTGGGCGCTGACCGCCCTGGCGCAGGCGGGCAAGGCCGACGACGCCTATGCCGCGGAGCTGGCGCGCAAGACCGAGTGGATGAACCTGGAAGCGCTCGCCCAGGTGACGGAAGCGCTCGGCCGTTCGCCCTCGACCGATCCCAAGACCTT
>JAYSFH010000316.1:0-5078 GCA_041913405.1 Dongia sp.
TTACTTCTCGGCACTAGCGCGAGGCGTGTTCGATCGCCTCCTTCAAGTCGTTCCACAGGGCCTCGACCCCTTCGAGGCCGACATGCAGACGCACCGACCGCGCATCGATGCCGAAATCGAGCGCGGAATTGGGACCCGCCGCCTGCTGGCGCACCACTTGCGCCGGGACGACGAGGCTTTCATGACCGCCCCAGGAGACGCCGAGCTTGAAGAGCTTGAGGCGATCGGCGAAGGCCGGGATATCGACGCCCTCCTTGAAGACGAAGGAGAACAGGCTGGAGGTGCCGTCGAGCCCGGCGGGGAGACGGTTGCCGATGCCAGGATGCTGCACCGACGCGACCTTCGAATGCGCCTGCAAACGGCGCGCGACCTCGAGCCCGGCCGCTTCATGCGCCTTCATGCGGATCGGCAGGGTGCGCAAGCCTCGGGTCAGCAGCCAGGCATCGAAAGGCGAGAGCTTGCCGCCGAGATAAGGCAGGGTCTGCTTGCGGATCTTGTCGACCAGCTCTTTCCGCCCGGCCACCACGCCGGCAACCACGTCGCTGTGGCCGCTCAGGTACTTCGAGGCGGAATGCAGCACCAGGTCGACGCCGAGGGTAATCGGGCGCTGGAAGATCGGCGTCGCCCAGGAATTGTCGATGACGCTGACGACGCCCTGCCGCTGCGCCAGGGTCGCCAGCGCGCGCACGTCGTGCGGCTCCATGATCCAGCTGGTCGGGCTCTCCATGTAGAAGAGCGCCGCGCCAGGCAGCGCCTCGGTGACCGCGTCCTGGTCCTTGCCGTCGACATAGGTGACAGTGATATTGAGACGCGCCAGCAAAGTCTGGAACAGTCGATAGGCATCTGGATAGAGATGTTTCACCGCGACGATGCGGTCACCCGGCTTCACGAAGGTGAGGACCGTCGAGGAGATCGCCGCCATGCCGCTGCCGAAGCCGAGTGCATCCTCGGTATGCTCCAGCGCGGCGATCTTCTCCTCGAACACCCGCACCGTCGGGTTGAGGCCGCGGGAATAGGTCGGGCGGTTCTTCAGGCCCTTGTAGGTCTCCTCCATCTCGGCATAGGACGAGAAGGTGAAGAGCGAGGTCTGCACAATCGGGGGCACCACTGCGTCGTAGGGGTTGGCCTCGTCATGCACCACGACCATGGAGGATTCCGCAAAGGCGTCTTCCGGCCCAACGCCGTTTTCCCCGACGCGGTTTTCCTTGGGGCCGTTACCATTCATTGGGACATGTCCTTGATGTCTTCCTCGACGATGTCGAGGATGGCCAAAGTCTTCTGGCGCGCCCGCTCGGCATCGCGCGCGGCGATCGCGTCATAGAGCTCGCGGTGGAACGGAAAGGAGCGCCGCGCGAAATCCGAGCGTTCGAACGGCTGCTCCCAGAAACTCTCGAAGGCTTCCCGCATCTGCTCGAGGAGCTGCGGGAAGAGTGGATTATGCGTCGCGTCATAGACCGCGAGATGGAAGGCGAGATCCTGCGGGCCCGCCGTGCCTTCTGAGTGGTGCACCGCCTCCATCGCCTCGAGCTTCACCTCGATCTCCTTAAGGTCGTCGTCGCTTCGGCGGATCGCGGCGATGGCGCTGGCCTCGGCTTCCAGGCCACGGCGAATGTCGAGGGTCTGCAGCAGCGCATCGCGCAGCCGCGCGCTGTCGAAGGAGAGCGGCATATGCACGGTGTCGGCGGAGACGCCGCGCAGAAGATAGGTCCCGCTGCCCTTCCGGGATTCGACGATGCCGAGGGCCTGGAGCTGGCGGATCACCTCGCGGACCGTGGAGCGGCCTACCGCCAGGCCTTCCATGAACTCGCGCTCGGCCGGCAGCCGGTCACCGGGCTTGAAGCCCGACCGGGCAATGAAGTCGGCCATCGCCGTCATGACGCTTCGGGCGCGGTCGGACTTCGGCAGAGGCTTCAGGCCGGAATGGATCTCGATCACCGCTCCCCCAGCCAAACCAGTCAAATTGGTCTGACATCTGATATCTGACAGATTTGCCGGGAAATTGGCGGGAGTCAAGCGGTCGGTGGGTTGCTGATTGGGGGCGGGGGGGGGGCCCGCCGCCCCCCCCGGCCCCCCCCGGCCGAAAATTTAACCACCCCCCCGGGTTGTGGGTGGGGAGACCCCAACCCCGGGTGTAGGAAGCCCCGGCGCGCCGCCCTGTCTTACCTGTTCCCCAGCAGCTGGTTGAGGTCGATCGCTTCCGCCATCGCCTTGTAGCCGGCCGGGTTCGGGTGCAGGTGGTCGCCCTTGTCGTACTGCGCCTGGATATGGGAGGGCTTGGCTGGGTCGCGGACCACCTTGTCGAAGTCGATCACGCCGTCGAACTCCCCGCTGTTGCGGATCCATTCGTTGACCGCCACGCGGATCTTCTCCTTGGCCTCGGAGTAGTAGCCTTCAAAAGGCGTGCCCGCGAAGGAATCGCCGAACGGCGTCAGGGTGACGCCGATGATCCGCAAGCCATGCAGATGCGCGCGGGTCACCAGTTGCTGATAGCCGGCGATGATCTCCTCGGCGGTCGGCTGCTTGTCGTTGGGCGCCAGGCCACAGCCCGGCCAGCCGATGTCGTTGATGCCCATCATCAGCGTGACCGTGGTGACATGCGGCTGGTTTAGGACATCACGGTCAAAACGCGCCAGCGCGTTCACACCCATGCGGTCCTTCAGGATCTTGGCACCGGAGATGCCCTGGTTCAGCACCGCGACCGGCGGGCCGCCGGCCTGCACCAAGCGCGCGGCGAGATTGTCCGGCCAGCGGTCGAAGCCATCCACGGTCGAGCCGTCGCCGTCGGTGATGGAATCGCCGAAGGTCACGATGGCGCGGGCATCCGCAGCGGCATCGACCATCACGCCGCTCAGGAAGACACGCGAGACGATCGTGCTGTCGGGCTTGAAGTCTGCCGCCGCGGTCTGGTCGCCGGCGACGATAAAGGCGGTGTCGTGCCCAACCCAAAGCATCGAGCTTGTCGGCTCGTTGCGCGGCACGAACAGGCTGACGGAGAGCTTGGCCAGCGGCGCCACGTCGAGCGCCACAGGATCGCTGATCGCCGGTGCGCCCGGCGGGATTTCGATCGAATCCTTGCCGCCGAAGGTCAGTTTGCGATCGGAGCCGGCGACGATTGCCGCACCTTTGTCGGCCAAGGCCACATGGGCGGCGCCGATCAACAGCGGCTGAGTGCCGTATTCATTGGTGAACACGACCCGCACCTGCTTGCCGCCGATGCTGGCGCGCACCGTCTGCCGGACGGTCTGGTTCCAGAGATTGCGCGGGATGTTGGTCGGCACTGGAAAATCAGGCTCCCAGACCGGCTGCACGCTGGCGGTCCAAGTGCCAATCCAGTCATCCGCACGCGCCGCTATGCTTGGAAGAGTCAGCGCGACCGCAAGGGCAGCCGCGCCGACCAACTTGATGGTTTTGGTGACCCCTGACCGACGCCGCAGAGCGTCGACTTTCTTGAACGCCATTCCTGCCTCCCGTTCGTCGAGTTTGCGGTAAACCGCTCTACAATCGAAACGGAGGGTACAGGTTCCGAATTTCGCGTGCCCTTCTACTTTCGTCGGGGGCTACTTGCGCCTCGGCACGACCAGCCGCGCTGTTAGCACCTGCAGCACTTCCCCGCGCTGGTTCTTCGTCTCGCTCCGCATCAGCACGCTGCCCCGCTCCGGCTTTGAGCGGGAGGGAGTGACCGAGAGGATCTCGCATTCGATGTGCAGCACGTCGCCGGGGCGGGTCGGCTGCGGCCAGGCGACCTCGCAGCTGCCGCCGATCAGGCCGCCGGCGACCTTGGGCCCGAACTCAGCCAGGAGGCGCATGGTCATCGCCGCGGTGTGCCAGCCGCTGGCGGCGAGGCCTTGGAAGAAGGAGTATTTCGCCGCCATCTCGTCGGTGTGGAAAGGCTGAGGGTCGAACTCGCGGGCAAAGGTCTTGATCGTCTCGGCCGTCACTGCGATGGCACCGCCGCAGAAGCGGTCGCCGACGACAATGTCCTCGAGATAAAGACCGGGAACCTTCGACGTCTCCATCATGCGATTCATGACCGCGGCCTCGTCCTTGACTTGCAGCATGATAGTCATTTGCCTAGATTCCCTTCATGAAGAAAAAACGCATCGGCGATACCCAGTGTCCGATCGCCCGCGGCCTCGAACGCGTGGGTGAGTGGTGGAGCATCCTGATCCTTCGCGACGCCCTGCACGGCTACACCCGCTTCGATCAGTTCCAGCAGAGCCTCGGCATCGCGCCCAACATGCTGACGCGACGCCTCGCCTCGCTGGTAAAATCCGGCCTTCTAGAGCGTCGCCTCTACAATCAACGCCCGCCGCGCTACGAATACGTCCTGACCGAGAAGGGCCGGGATTTCCGCCCGGTCCTCCTCGCCCTGATGGCCTGGGGCAACCGCCACTTCACGCCCGAGGGCAAGGCGCTGCTCCTGGTCGACGCCAAGACCGGCAAACCGGCCGATCCCGTCCTCACCGACCGCGTGACCGGCCGGCCGCTCAGCGAAAAAGACTTTCTCCTTCGCCCCGGCCCGGCCGCCAAGACCCGCATCCGCGAGCGCTACGCGGCCCAATAATTCCCGCTCGCCCAGCCAACTGACCCTTCCGCGCTTGATCCGTCTGTGACCATCCTCACTGGCATGGTGATAGTTTCCCGGCGCCAGTGACTTGCAGAATGATAGCGATCCGATCCGGCGGCTCCGCGCCGGTTGCCTTCAGCGCGCCGAATGCGCATTCTCCGCAAGACCAGACAACGCGGGGGACTCATGGCGATTCCGGACGACATCTTCACCGAACCCGAGGAAATAGCGCCAGATACGCTGGCGAATCTGGGGCCGCTGCGGCGCTTGGCCGGCACCTGGGCTTCCGACCTCGGCGTCGACATCAACCCGAAGGCCGAAGGGCCGGAGCGGCGCGTGTTCCGGGAAGTGACGCGGATGGAGCCGATCGACCCGCAGCCCAATGGCCCTCAGCTGCTCTATGGGCTGCGCTACCACACACACATCAACACGCCGGAAGAGAAGACCACCTTTCACGACCAAGTCGGCTATTGGCTATGGGAACCGGCGACCGGCCTGATCATGCAGACCA
>JAYSFH010000317.1:0-2751 GCA_041913405.1 Dongia sp.
GGCCAGCATCCGGATCATCGTGGTCTTGCCGGAACCCGAGGGGCCGACGATGGTGAAGAACTCGCCCTCTGCAATGGTGAGGTCGATCGCATTGACCGCGGTGAATCCCGCGAAGGTCTTGGTGAGTTTCCGCAACTCTAGAATCGGGGCACGCGTCATCGGGTCCTTGGGCGTCAGAAACGGAGAGCCGGATTGCCGGTCATGAAACCGGCCCCCCGCGCGGATTCCTGGACAGGATCGCGCGGGAGGCCGCTTTGTTCAAGCCGATGGCAGCGGAATCAGCCGCCGGAGACCTCGCGGCGCGCCGAGTTCATGATCTCGAGCAGCTGCGGGTAATCGGGCGGGATGGCATATTCGACCGAGCGCGCCATCTCTTCCTCGAGGCTGTCCCACTGGATCGCGTCGAGCTCTTCCTTGCTGAAGAGGTCGAAGCATTCCTTGTTGCCCATCTGCGCCACCGGGTTGAACGTGCCCTCGGCGAAGGCGACGGTGTGGGCGACCTTCGGGTCCTGGACGTATTTCAGGAACTCGACCGCCAGAGGGGAAAGGTCCGGGTTGTTGACGGTGGAGGTCACCTCGATCCAGGAGATGCCGCCCTTGCCGCCTTCCAGCGGGCCCTTCAAGGGCGTGATGCCGCGGATGTTGGCATTGCCGTCGTGGCGCGCCGGCGAGGCGCTGTAGGTGCCGCCCGTCATGTGGAAGTCGATCTCGCCGGAGATCAGCGCCTGGTTCATGGTGGCGATGTCGCCGACCACCTTGGCGTTCTTGAACAGCTTCTTCGCCGTCTCGCCGAAGGCGGTGACCTGCTCGGGGGTCAGCTTCTTGAACGGATCGAAGCCGGCGACGACGCAGATGTTGAACACGTTCCAGTCGGCGGAATCCAGGATGCCGAACTTGCCGGCGTTCTTGTCGTCGGCGAACAGGTTCCAGCCCTCGTCCTCCGCGGTCTTGCGGCTGACCTTGTCGGTGTTGACGACGAAGCTGTAGGGGCCGAAGCGCTGGCACATGCCGATCAGCTGCTCACCGCTGGAATCCATGGCCCAGCGGTAGGGCGGCTTGAACATCGGCAGCATCTTGCCGAAGAAGGGCTCCATCTCCGCGCGGTCGAGCGGCTTGATGAGCTTCTCGGGCATCATCACTTCGCGGGCCCAGGGATTGTTCACGTTGATGAGATCCCAGACCTTGGTCTCGCCGGCGCGCAGCCGGTCGATCATGGTCGGATCGTTGGTGAGCGATTCCGCCTTCACCGTCGCGGCCTTGCTCTCGCGGAAGGGATCCAGCACCTGGGCCGAGTTGTAGCCTTCCCAGCACAGGATATTGAGCTCCTTCGCGCGGTCGGCGAAGGCCTTGCCCGCGAGGCTGCTAGAGCCGATTGCAGCCAAAGCCGTGCCCATCGCCGTATGCTGCATGAAACTGCGACGCGATATTCCTCTCGTCATCTCTCCACGCTCCCTGTTGCGGCACGATTTCTCTCGCCCCGGCCATCCGTGCCCGATGGCGGCAAAGGCTTCGGCGCCGCCGTCCCGCTTCACGCGTTTTATTGGACGACGGCCATGTTCTAGAGGCTAGCGGGTCCTGGCCATCCGGACTTGACCGCAGCCGTCTGAATATTGACAGGCATGGTCAAGTTCCACAACGGGATGCCCGACCTCTGGCAAAAATTCAGGCAAGTCGGGACCAATTCTGCACAAGGTTCCGGCAGAGCCGGCTGGATTCCGGGAAGTATGCGGCGAAATCCTGGTCGAGATGGGTGATGAGGCGCGGCTCGTCCTTGCAGAAGACGGCGCCGAACTTGCGCACCCAGTCGCGGGCGATGTCGATCGTGGCCTCCGGGTGGAACTGCAGGCCATAGGTCATGGTGCCGCCGATCCGGAAGGCCTGCACCGCGCTCATCCCGCCGCTGGCCAGGATGACCGCCTCGGGGATGTTTCGGACAGCGTCGTAATGGGTGTGGAAGGCGTTGAACCTGCCGGCGACGTCTCGAAAGACGGGATCGTCGGCCGCGGCGGGTGTCGTGTGCATGCCGACATAGCCGGCTTCCAGCCCGCTCATGCGAAATACCTCGCCGCCATAGGCGCGGGCGATCACCTGCGCGCCGAGGCAGACGCCGAGCACCGGCTTCTTCGCGACGCCGAAGCCGCGGATCAGCGCCATGCACTCCTCAAGGAAGGCATGGTTGGCGGTGTCGTTGGCACTCATCGGCCCGCCCATCATGATGAGGCCGGCATAGTCGCCGGGTGCGGACGGCAGGCCGGGATAGGACAAGGGCGAATGGCTGGCGAAGCGGTCGATCGGATGGACCGCGTCGTAGGCGTGGCCGGCCTCGAGCAGCGCCTCGCCGATCAGGGCCGGCGGTGCAGAGTTCTCCGGGATGATGGCGAGGAATTTCCTGGTCATTGCAGCTTCATCATCCGGATGAGCTCGTCGGTGTTCATCACATGGCAGTAGATCATGTTGATGATGGCGAGCTCCTTCTCGTGCAATTCATCGGTGCCGGCGGCACAGCAATCCTCGACCACGACCACCTGGAAGCTCTCGTCGGCGAGGCTGCGCACCGTCGAGGAGACGCATTGGTCGGTGAAGATGCCGGCGCAGATCACGTTCTTGATGCCGAGATTGTGCAGGATCAGCCGCAGGTTGGTGCCGGTCAGCGCGCTGTCGGTGGTCTTGGTGACGGTGATCTCGTCGCCGACGGGGCCGAGTGCCGGCACCAGCTGCGATGCATGCTCGTTCTTGGGCAGCAGCAGGTTG
>JAYSFH010000317.1:2810-5069 GCA_041913405.1 Dongia sp.
TCTGGCAGGCAATGCGGGCGAACAGGCATTCGATCTTGGCCTTGCGGCAGAGCTCGAGAAGGCGGCGGCTGTTGGGGATCACCTGCTTCTGCATGCGATCGTGGAACGGCGTCCATTTGTCGTAGCTCGCCTGCTCGGCGGGCGAGAGCTTCGCGCGGTCGGGCCGCTCGACATAGGTGTTCTGGACGTCGATCACCAGCAGCGCGGTTTCCGCCGGCTTGAGATCGAGGTCATCGGGCTCGGGCGCGCCTTCGTAATAGAAAGAGCGGTTGCGGGTCTTCCAGCTGATCATGCTTTCCCTGTGAACGATCCTACTCCGCCATGCCGGCGCGGCGCAGCGCGTCCGAGACATGCTCCCGGTCCGACGCATGCCGGAACGGGTAGCGCTGCTGCAGAAGTGATACGCGGGCGGTGGGATCATTGGCAAGGAGTCGCCGCATCGCCTCCTCGGCCTCGGCCTGGTTACCGTTGCGGGCACTCGCCGCCGCGAGCACATAGAGCGCATTGAGATAGTCCGGCTGCTCGGCCAAAGCCAGGCGCGCCCAGTCCACCGCGTCGGCGTAGCGACCTGCGAGCAGATGCGCCCATCCCGTCGCCGTGCGGATATTGAAAGTCTGCGGGTCCTGGGGACTCATGCGCATCGCACGCTCAAGCCGCTCGAGCGCCTGCGCGGGCTCTCCCATCCAGAGCCGGGTCCAGCCGCTGAACAACCAGGTCCAAGCGGCATTCGGATTGAGCTGCAGCGAGCGGTCGATCATGGCGGCGCCGTCGTCGAGATCGCCGACCACATAGGCGAGCGCCATGCCCGCCGTGCCGAGCGCCACCGCGTCATCCTTGCCGATCTCGGCGACCTTGCGTGCCAGCCGCGCCGATTCCGCGACCTCGTGCTCGCGGTCGCGCACCCAGCCGCTGACCTTGCGCGACGAGTAGCACCGCGCCGCGTAGCCGTAAGCCGAGGCATAGTCCGGGTCGATCTCGATCGCCGCGTAGAAGTGCGCCAGCGCCTGGTCGCTGGCGGACCGGTTCCACCGGTAGAGGCTGGCCAGACCGCGTAAGAAATGGTCGTAGGCGTCGAGATTCTCGGTCGGCTTGCTCTTAGCCCGCTCGATCTCCGCCTGCTCCAGCTTCGGAGTGATGGCAGCGGCGACGGTCGCGGCGATCTGGTCCTGAAGTTCGAACACCTCCTCCAGGCTGCCGTCGAAGCGGTCGGCCCAGAGATGCGCGCCGCTTTCGGTATCGATCAGGCGGCCGCTGATCCGCACGCGGTGGCCGGCCTTGCGCACGCTGCCTTCCAGGAGGTAGCGCACGCCGAGCTCCCGGCCGATCTGCTTCACATCGACGGACTTGCCGCGATAGGTGAAACTGGAATTGCGCGCGATCACAAACAGCCAGCGCATCCGCGACAAGGCGGTCGTGATGTCCTCCACCATGCCGTCGGCGAAGTATTCCTGCTCCGGATCGCCGCTCAGGTTCTCGAAGGGCAGCACGGCGATCGACGGCTTGCTGGGCAGGGTGAGATCGGGTGCCTTCGGCGGCGGCACCGTGCGCTTCCCTTCCCGGATCTCGTCGTAGAGGCGGACGGTTTCCGGATTGGGCTTCACGCCGAGCTCGGCGTGAAGACGATCGCGCGTGGTCTCGAACAGCTTCAGCGCCTGGGCGACCTCGCCGCGCTCGGCATGGACCTGCATCAGCGCGCGGATCGCGGTCTCGCGCAGCGGGTCGAGGGAGAGCATGCGCCGTGCCGCCCGCTCGCGGGTCGCCGCCGGAAGCGCCGGCGCCAGCAGATCGCTCAGCGCCTCCTCCAGCATCCGCCGCAGCCGTTGCCGCTCCGCGACCAGCCAATCCTCGAAGCCGGCGTCGCGGATCGCGATGTCGTCCAGGAGATCGCCGATGCAGATCTGGCCGGCCTGCTCGCGCGCTTCCGGCGTCTGTTGCCGGAGCAGCTGCTGGAAATGCAACACATCGATCGCCAGTCCGGAGGCATCGAAGCGGACCGACTGGCGGTCGGCCATGATGGCATTGGGCGAGCAGCCGGCGAGGCTTTGCCGGATCCGGCTCAGGGCGTGCTTGAGGCTGTCGCGGGCCTGGGCCTCGCCATGCTCGCTCCAGAGCAGGGCGGCGAGCTTGTCGCGGGAATGGGAAATGCCTGGCGCCAGGGCCAGGAAGGCCAGCAAGGCGCGGTCTTTCTGGCCGGGCAGATCGACGACCTGACCCTCGGCCAGCTTCAGCTCGAACTTCCCGAACAAGGTCAGCTCAGCA
>JAYSFH010000318.1:0-5064 GCA_041913405.1 Dongia sp.
GGCCACCGGCACCTGCACGATGTTGGGATCGTAATGCACCAGGAAGACATCCGCGAAGTCTGCGGGCGGCGTGCCCGCGCCGATGCTGACCGCGCCCGCCGTCAGGCGGATCTCCGGCGCTGCGGGCGCTTCCTCGCGCGCCACCGCGATCTTGCGGTCGATTTCGTCCAGCGAATTGCCGACCAGGTCCATGCTGCCGTTCACCACCATCTGCGGCGTGTAGGCGGTGGCACGGTGCAGCGACTGAACATAGGCGTACTGGCGCTGGGTGAACTCCGCCTTGGCGAAGGAATCCGTCCAGCCGAGATAGTCCCAATAGGTGACGCCGAAGCTCAAGGCGAGCACGTCGGGCCGATCGGCGATGGTCGCGAGGTTGGCGTTGGCGGGCGGGCAGGAGGAGCAGCCCTGGCTGGTGAAGAGCTCGACCACCACGGGGCTCCGGGCGCCGTCGGCATGCGCTGCGCCCGCCGCGAGGGCGAGAAGGGCGGCGGCAAGGGTCTGGGACTTCCAGGATTTCGTCATCGGGGGCTGCTCCTCGGCTTGCTTCTGCCTGGACTCTTCGCCGCAACCCCGCGGCGGGTTACCGCAGCGCCGCAGCCGACCCCGGCGGGCCTCGCCTTTGCGCCCCGATGCTGGGGATATTGTTGATACGGATCAAAGGCTTGTGGATTTCTTGACAGGCCGGGGCGGCCGCTCTACAAGCAGCCCGCTCGACCTCTTCAGCAGGTCCCGGTGGCACCGTAGCTCAGCGGTAGAGCAGGGGAATCATAATCCCTTGGTCGGCGGTTCAAATCCGTCCGGTGCTACCAGCCTTTTCAATTGTATCAAGCGCTTAAATTGCTACCATTTCCCCGTCAGGGGCAATGGTATCGGACATCCACGTCGCGATGCGATCGGAAAAGAATGCCCGACCAAGCTAAAATGCGCGGAGCCTTCGTGATGTTCGTTCGAATGTCGTTAGCGCTGATTATCGTCATTGGCGCATCGGCAATTGGGTGGACTTCCAAGGCAGAAGAAGGCGTCGACTGGTCTACGGCAGCGCGTGTGGACTATGACAACGGAGCACCTGAGAATTTTAGAAGGCTGAATGGCTTCTCAGCATGCGGCTCATCTGCAATCGCCCTGCTCTCGGAGAAGACAAGAGAGCTGACAATCCGAAATCTAAAAGGCGAAGTCGTCGAAAAGCTGGATCTGAAAAATTACTTTGAAAGTATCGAGGGACCTGTAGGGGCACGAATAGTTTGCGGAAGTGGATACAGGCCGCAAATTGGCCTAATGATTTATTCCGGGTTTGGCCGGGACGGTGAAAACCTTGACTATGAGAACGTACTATCGGTCGTGTTGGATTTCGGAGGGAAGAGACCTTCGAAGCTACTGCCAATGATGCAACTCTACCCGGGTGAACAACTCTGGGGTCTAAGCAATAGCGGATACATCTTCGCATTCAATGATCTCCAAGAACCCCAGATAGTCGGTTCAGTGCATTTCGCAGAGGATGGCAAAGACTTCGGCAATCTGCTGAAGACACCAGCAGATCGGTTTATCGTCAGGCACCATGGTTCCCAGTTCCTGTGCTTTGTGGCGCGGTACTTTACGGAAGGTGATCGCGTAAAGTGCGCTGCATTAGGACGGGTGGAACAGCTGCTCGCGGACGCTGAGGTCGAACACGCCAGCTTCGTGTCAGTAACGGGAGACCACATCTTTGCCAGAGGCTTATCGCAACTACTGTCATGTGACCTCAGCCCGCTCGAGTGTGAAACGGAGATGGATTGCAATTGTCCTGACGAGGTCGGGGTTGATTACGCTATCTCATCAGACGGGATTGTGTTTCAGATTCGCGAGAGCGGAGCTGGTTTCTATGGGAAAGAATTGCCCCAAGGCCAGAGATACATCGAGGTCCTTTCTTTGCAGGGAGCCCTGATCTACAGCGTACCGTCGAATCTCGTCGATCGCGCCGAGTATGTAGAAGCCGTACCGGTCGGAAAGGCGATGTTCCTCGCGATCTTCTTGAAAGAAGATTCAGAATTCACGGAAGATCCAGACGATGGTCTATCAGCTCCGGGCCGCATTATCTTTAAGCGTATCCACTAATCCCACGGCTAAGTGGCTGTTTGTTTCTTTCTGACCCAACGCGCTTACCCGAGGATCAGCGCACTTTGAACCGCACGGTGATCGACCGGTGATAACGACCAAATCCGTCCGGTGCTACCAATTCTCTCCCCGAGAAACCTGCTTCCGATAGAGATCCCGGTTGATCGAGAAGACCAGGATCTTGTTGACCGTGCGGTCGTCGTCGGAGAGGGGGAGGAACAGGTTGGCCTCGCAGATGTAGCGATCAACCATCTGGAAATTGTCTTCCTCGTAGTAGGGCTCGCGGCTCTGGTAGACCCGGTCGTAGCGCTCCTCGGCGGCTTCGGGGGTGGCGGCGAAATAGCCGTCGCGCACCGACTTGCCGGTCGGGTCGTTGCCGCGCAGCTGGACCTCGCCGGTGCCGACCAGGCGGTAGACGTAGCGTCGCGCGTCATCGACCACGTCCACGATCATGATGTTGGGCAGCAAGCCGACCATCTCGGCGGGGTCGATGTCGCTCCGGCACGGCATCGACCTGCCGTTCCGCTTGCCCTGCCAATAGGCGAGCATCTTCAGAACGTCTGGATGACAGTTCGCCGTCCAGTCCTGCATACGATCGTACTCACGCCGCCAGAAGGGACACGCCGGAAACCGGCGGCAACATATTCCTAGGTTGCCTCGGAATACTACAGTACTCGTATGGAAATATCAAAAAGGCCGCTCAGGGCCGAGCGAATGCCGCTGCATTGTCGCGGAGGAGATCGCGCTGCGATGATTTTGAAACGCCGCAGCGAACGCGCGGAAGGCGTTGAAACGCGCGGTAAATCGCGGTGTGGACCGGCGACCGTGAAGCGGCCGCCGGTGCCGCAGGCGATCCTCAGCGGGTCGGCGTCGGGATCTCGGTGCTGTAGTCGTAGAAGCCGCGCTTGGTCTTCTTGCCGAGCCAGCCGGCTTCGACGTATTTCACCAGCAGCGGGCAGGGGCGGTACTTGCTGTCCGCGAGGCCGTCGTAGAGCACCTGCATCACCGAGAGGCAGACGTCGAGGCCGATGAAATCGGCGAGCTCCAGCGGGCCCATCGGATGATTGGCGCCGAGGCGCATCGCGGTGTCGATGGAATCCACCGAGCCGACGCCCTCATAGAGCGTGTAGATCGCCTCGTTGATCATCGGCAGCAGGATGCGGTTGACGATGAAGGCCGGGAAATCTTCCGCCGTCGCCGTGGTCTTGCCCAGGCGCTCGGCCAGGCCCTTGGCGGCCGTGAAGGTCTCGTCGTCGGTGGCGAGGCCGCGGATCAGCTCGACGAGCTGCATCACCGGCACCGGGTTCATGAAATGGATGCCGATGAACTTCGACGGCCGGTCGGTCGCGGCGCCGAGCCGCGTGATCGAGATCGAGGAGGTGTTTGAGGCGATCATCGCGCTCGGCTTCAGGAGCGGCGAGACCGTCTTCATGATCTCCTTCTTGATCTCTTCCTTCTCGGTCGCCGCCTCGATGACGATGTCGCAGTTCTTCAGCGCGTCATACTTCAGCGAGGTGGTGATCCGCTTCAGAGCGGCGTCGCGATCGGCGTCGGTGATCAGCTGGCGCTTGATCTGCCGGTCCATGTTGTGGTGGATCGTGTCCAGCGCCTTGGAGAGCTGGTTCTCGTTGATGTCAACGAGCGTCACGTCCATCTTCGCGAGGGCGCAGACATGGGCGATGCCGTTGCCCATGGCGCCCGCGCCGATCACACCAACCGTCTCGATCATACTTTCAGCCTTTCAAAGCCCGGCGCTTCCGGGACGTTATTTCTTCTCGAGCGCCTGGGTGAGTTCCGGGACCGCCTGGAACAGGTCGGCCACCAATCCGTAATCCGCCACCTGGAAGATCGGCGCGTCCTCGTCCTTGTTGATGGCGACGATGACCTTGCTGTCCTTCATGCCGGCCAAGTGCTGGATCGCGCCCGAGATGCCGACCGCGATGTAGAGGTCGGGAGCGACGATCTTGCCGGTCTGGCCGACCTGGTAGTCGTTGGGCACGAAGCCGGCATCGACCGCGGCGCGCGATGCGCCGACCGCGGCGTTCAGTTTGTCGGCCACGGCTTCCAGCAGCTTGAAGTTCTCGCCGTTCTGCATGCCGCGGCCGCCGGAGACGACGACGCGGGCCGAGGTCAGTTCCGGACGCTCGGTCTTCTGCACTTCCTGGCCCACGAACTTGGAGAGGCCGGCATCGCCCGCAGCAGCGGCGGCTTCGATCGCGGCCGAGCCGCCTTCGGCGGCGGCGAGGTCGAAGGCGGTGGCGCGGACGGTGATGACCTTGACCTTGTCCGAGGACTGCACCGTGGTCATCGCGTTGCCGGCATAGGTCGGGCGCACGAAGGTGTCGGCGCTCTCGACCCCGGAGATCTCGGAGATCTGCTGCACGTCGAGGAGGGCGGCGGCGCGCGGCATGAAGTTCTTGCCGTTGACCGTCGCCGCGGCGAGGACATGGGAGTAGTTCGGCGCGAGGGCGACGATCAGCTTGGCCACGTTCTCGGCCAGCTGATGCGCGTAGGCTGCGTCGTCCGCTTTGAGCACCTTGGCGACGCCGGCGACCTTCGCGGCGGCCGCTGCGGCACCGTCCACGCCCTGGCCGGCGACGAGAATATGGATATCGCCGCCGATCTTCTGCGCCGCGGTCACCGTGTGCAGGGTCGCGGGCTTCAGGGTCGCGTTGTCATGCTCGGCAATGATCAGAACACTCATGGATCTTCATCCCAGGGAGATTTTATCGGGGAAGCTCAGATGACCTTGGCTTCGTTGCGCAGCTTCTCGACCAGCTCGGCCGCCGACTTCACCTTGACGCCGGCGGAGCGCTTGGCGGGCTCCACGACTTTCAGGGTCTTGAGGCGCGGGGCCGGATCGACGCCGAGCGCCTCGGGCGTCAAGGCCTCGATCGGCTTCTTCTTCGCCTTCATGATGTTCGGCAGCGAGGCATAGCGCGGCTCGTTCAGGCGGAGGTCCGTCGTCATCAC
>JAYSFH010000319.1:0-5039 GCA_041913405.1 Dongia sp.
AGGTGATCTCGGGCCGGGGGAGGGTCATGAGGGTCGCGTGGTTCGCAGTTCTTCTCGGGGCGCTGCTTTTCGTCATCCCCGGCCTGGCTTCGGCCGAGCCGCGGATCGCGCTCATCATCGCCAACGGCAGCTATAAGGGCGATATCGGGCCGCTCAAGAATCCGGTCGCCGACGGCAAGCTGGTCGGCGAGGCGCTGAAGAAAGTCGGCTTCACCGTGAACCTGGTGACCGACGGCGACCAGCGCGCGATGAAAAAGGCACTGAACGATTTCGGCGAGGCCCTGGCCAAGGCGGGATCGAGCGCCACCGGCCTTTTCTATTATGCCGGTCACGGCCTGCAGGTGGATGGCCAGAACTACCTCATCCCGGTGGGCGCCAACATCAAGCGCGAAGGCGATGTCGACCTCGAGGCGCTCGACGCCGAGGCGGTCTTGAAGCAGCTGACCTTCTCCGGCGCCAAGGTCCAGATCGTGATCCTGGATGCCTGCCGCAACAACCCGCTGACCCGCAGCTTCCGCAGCGCCGAGACCGGCCTCGTCAAGATCGACGCGCCGATCGGCAGCTTCGTCGCCTATTCGACCGCGCCGGGCTCGGTCGCGGCGGACGGGCAGGGCGCCAACTCGCCTTTCGCCACCGCGCTCGCGGCGGAGGTGCAGAAGCCGGGCGCCTCGATCGAGGAGATGTTCCGCAACGTCCGCGCCAAGGTGATCGCCGAGACGGACAGCCAGCAGGTGCCCTGGGACTCCTCCTCGCTGACCGCGCCCTTCTATTTCTCCAAGGACTTCAGCGCCGCGGGCTCGACCGCCGCGGTCGAACAGGCCTTCTGGCAATCGATCCAGAGCAGCAGCGATCCCGCGGACTTCGAGGCCTATCTGAAGAAGTTCCCCAAGGGCGCCTTCGTCGATCTCGCCAACAACCGCATGAAGGCGCTGAAGGAAGGCACTGCTCCGGCGCAGGCCGCGCAACCCGCGCCCGCGCCGACCCAGACGGCGGCACTGGCGCAGCCGGCCGGTGGATCGAAGAGCATCGAACTCACGCCGCCTTCCGGAACTCTGAAGCCCGGCACTGTGTTTCGCGACTGCAAGGATTGCCCCGAGATGGTGGTTATCCCGGCCGGCTCTTACATGATGGGTTCGCCGGATGGCGAGAAGGGACGCAGCGAGGCCGAAGGCCCGCAGCATAAAGAGACGATCCCGCGGGCCTTCGCCATCAGCAAGTTCGAGGTCACCGTCCGGCAGTATCGGCAATTCGTCGAGGCGACCGGCCGAGATACCGGCTCCGCCTGCCTCTACTACCGGGATGACAAGAACGAGTTTGAGCCGCGGCAAGGGGCGACCTATGCCAATCCAGGCTTCGAGGTATACGGCGAAGATCATCCTGCCGTTTGCCTCATCTATCCTGACGCCAAGGCCTATGCCGAATGGCTCTCGCAGGTCACGGGGCAGAAGTACCGGTTGCCGAGCGAGGCGGAATGGGAATACGCCGCCCGCGCCAACACCAAGACCGCGCGCTATTGGGGCGATACCGCTGATCAGCAATGCAGCTACGCGAATGGCGCCGACCAGACTTACAAGAAGCGTGTCCCGGACGATCCCGGATACATAGATTGCAGCGACGGCTACAGAAACACGGCGCCGGTCGGGACCTTCAAGCCGAACGCCTTCGGTCTCTACGACATGCTTGGCAATGCACTCGAATACACGTTGGATTGCATGAGCGGCGGCTATGACGGCAGCGACCACAAAGGCGCCGCCGCGGGCGGAAGCTCTTGCGGAAAATATGTGGTGCGCGGCGCCTCATGGGGCCGGCCGCCCAGCGACCTCCGCTCCGCCAAACGCATCGGCGTAGCGCCGGATATGCGCGGCGTCACCAACAGCATAAGATTGGTGCGGGAATTGTGACGCCGAAGCCGAGCACCGTTCGTGCGGTCGAGCTCGATATAGACTGTAAACGGTACCCAGAGATCGATCGGATCCTCGCCTATTGGCGCGCCAAGAGGGGCGACCGCGAATTTCCGTCGCGCGCCGATATCGATCCCCTGGAGTTCACCCGCGAGCTGCCGCGGGTGATGATGGTCGAAGTCTCCTACGATCCATTGGAGTTCCGCTACCGGGTCGCGGGCACCGGCCTCTTTGCGATGCACGGCCGCGACCTGACCGGCAGGCTGGCCCGCGAGCTCGAGCCGCCCGAGTTCGGAGCGCTGATCCATCGCCACTATGCCGAGGCGATCGAACGCCGCGCGCCGATCCTGCACCTGATCGAGCTGACGCTGGATTACCTCGCGACTTCGTATGCGCGGATTATCTTGCCGCTCTCGAGCGACGGCACGGTGATCGATCGCCTGATGACCTGCGAAGCGCATGAGGACCACGCCCTCGCGCTGCAGAAGTTCTTCAAGCAGGCGAAGGATTAGTGGCCGTCAGCGCCAGCCGACGCGGTCCATGAGCTTCACCGCTTCGGCATTGTTCTTGCCGAGCGCGGTGACGCTGACCGGGTCGGCCTTGAAGTCGCCCCAGGCCGCGACCACGGGGGCCGGCGGCACGTCGGCGCGCATCGGGAACTCGTTGTTGGCGTCGGCAAACACCTTCTGCGCCTCGGGGCTCACCAGGAACTCCAGGAACTTCACTGCATTCGCCTTGTTCGGCGCATAGGCGGCGACGCCGGCGCCGGAGATGTTGATGTGCGTGCCGCGTTGCTGCTGGTTCGGGAAGAAGATCTTGAGCTTCTCCACCTTCGCCTTGATGTCCGGCTTGTCGCTGTTGAGCATCCGGGCGAAATAGTAGGAGTTGCTGATCGCGATGTCGCCGAGGCCGGCGGTCAGCGCCATGATCTGGTCGATGTCGCCGCCTTCGGGCTTGCGGGCGAAGTTCGCCACCAGGCCCTTGGCCCAGGCCTCGGTCTTCTCGACGCCGTCGGTTTCGATCATCGCGGCGACCAGCGACTGGTTGTAGATGTTGTTGGAAGAGCGAACCAGCACACGGCCCTTCCACTTCGGGTCGGCGAGGTCCTGGTAGGTCGAGAGCTCTTCCGCCTTCACCTTCTCCGGATTGTAGATGATGACCCGCGCCCGCTTGGAGAAGGCGAACCAGCGCCCTTGCGGGTCGCGCAGGTTCTCCGGGATTTCCTTTTCCAGGACGGCGGATTTGACGCTCTGGAACAGGCCCATCTCCTGGGCGCGCCAGAGATTGCCGGCATCGACGGTGATCAGCACGTCGGCCGGCGAGCTCTCGGCCTCCTGCTTCTGCCGCTGCATCAGCTCCTCGGCGTTGCCGTTGATCACCTGGACCGCGATGCCGGTCTCCTTGGTGAACATGTCGAACAGGATCTGGTCGGAGGGATAGTGCCGGGCGGAATAGACGTTGACGGTCTCCGCGGCCGAAGCCTGCCGCGCCGCCATCAGGCCGAGCGCGGCGGTGCTGCCGGCGAGAAAGGTGCGGCGCTGCATCATGCTGATTCCTCCACTATTGAAACGGCTTCTAGCGCCAGCCGGCGCGGTCCATGATCCGCACCGCCTCGGCGTTGTTCTTGCCGAGGGCAGAGACATTCACAGGATCGGATTTGAATGCGCCCCAGGCGGCGACCAGGTCGATCGGCGCCACGCCGGCGCGGACCGGAAACTCGTAGTTGGCGTCGGCGAAGACCTTCTGCGCCTCGGGGCTGATCAAGAACTCCAGGAACTTGACCGCATTCTCCTTGTTCGGTGCGTAAGCCGCGACACCGCCGCCGGAGACGTTGATATGCGTGCCCCGGTCCTTCTGGTTGGGGAAGACGATGCCGACATGCTCGAGCTTCTTGCGGGTCGCTTCGTCGCGGCCGAGCAGGCGGCCGAAGTAATAGGAGTTGCTGACCGCGAGCGCGCCGACGCCGGCCGCCAGCGCCAAGGCCTGCTCGGTATCGGCGCCTTCGGGCTTGCGGGCAAGGTTGGCGACCAGGCCCTTGGCCCAGGCCTCCGCCTTCTCGGATCCGTCGGCCTCGATGATCGAGGCCAGCAGCGACTGGTTGTAGATGCTGTTCGAGGTGGTGATGAGGATCTTGCCCTGCCATTTCGGGTCGGCGAGTTCCTCGTAGCTCGGGATATCCTCGGCCTGCACCTTGCTCTTGTCGCGCAGGATGACGCGGGCGCGGGTCGAGAAGGAGAACCAGAGATTCTCCGGATGCCGGAGGTTGGCCGGCACTTCCTTGTCGAGAATCGCGGAATGGATCGGCTGCAGCAGGTTCCACCGCTCGGCGCGCCAGAGATTGCCGGCATCGACGGTGATCAGCACGTCGGCCGGGGAGGAATCGCCCTCCATCTGCTGGCGCTGCATCAACTCCTCGGCGACACCCTGGATCGCGTTGACCGCGATCCCGGTCTCCTTGGTGAACATGTCGAACAGGGTCTGGTCGGAGGGGTAGTGCCGCGCCGAATAGACGTTCACCACGCCGCTCTCGGCATGGGCGCGGCGGATCCGCGGGAATCCGGTGATGAGACCGGTCGCGAGAACGGGGGCGGCGGTGATCAGGCGTCGTCGCGTCAGATATTTGTGCATGCCGCGCTCAGTTGCGAATTATTCTCAAGCCGACCCGAAACCTAAGGAGCGCGTTCCGGTTCGACAAGAGGACAATTGGTAACAGTCTGCCGAGCGCTCAAAAGAAAAGAGGCCCCGTTTCCGGGGCCCCTCTCTCGAAACGGTTGGTCGCGACGGTTAGGCCGCGGCGTCCAGCTTCTTGCGGCGATAGCCGAGAAAGCCCATGCCGCCCAGCGCCGAACCGAAGAGCAGGATCGCGCCCGGGATCGGGGTCGCGGCGATGGTGATGTTGTCGAGCGCGACGCCGGCCGGGCCGCCGGTCAGGCCCGCGAAAGTGAGCGTCTCGGTGGTGGCGGTCGCGACGAAGATGAAGGTCTGCAGCGCCCAGCCCATGCTGGTGTTGGTGTTCGTCCCGTTGGGGAAGCTGTAGAAGTTATTGACGCCCGCCGCAGAGACCTGGAGGTCCTTGGACGCCGGCCCGGCATTCGGGTTCGCCGCGCCGTAGAACGAGACCTTGTATTCCTGGCCGAT
>JAYSFH010000320.1:0-5037 GCA_041913405.1 Dongia sp.
CGCCAGAGCCGGGACGTGGTGATCAACCGGGTGGCGCAGATGAACCGGGTCCAGGTCATTCCCGCCGAGGCCGCCTTCTATCTCATGCTCCGGGTCGAAGACATGCGCGACGCCACCGACTTCTGCAAACGGCTGGTGGTGGATGGCCGGGTCGGTCTGGCGCCGGGCACCGCGTTCGGCGCCGGCGGCGAGCAATACGTCCGGCTCTGCTATGCCCAGAGCCCGGAGCGAATCGGCCTGGCCATGGACCGGTTGGCTAAATTCCTGTCCGACCGCTGATCAGGCCGGGGCCAGGAAGGCCCCGGAGTTCACAAAATCGATATTCCTTCCAAGGGGTTCGGTCGGAACTCTACCCAAGCCGGAAATCGCTATGCTAGTGTTCCCGCCTGGTTGGCCCGAACAAGCCGGACGCGCAAGTCCGGCAGCGGGCCGACTGAGGGAGCTCGGCCGCCCGTCGGCCGTATTACGAAAAGGGACAGACATGAAGAAGACCATCTTTGGCAGCCTGCTTGCGGGCGCCGTGCTTGCATTGAGCGCGTTCACCGCCCAGGCGGAGGACAAGGTTTACAAGGTCGGCATGGACCAGACCGACTATCCGCCGTTCGCCACCAAGGACACCAGCGGCAAGTGGACCGGCTGGGAAGTCGAACTGGCGATGGCGGTCTGCGAAGCCGCCAAGATCAAGTGCGAGCTCACCCCGACCGCCTGGGACGGCATCATCCCGGCGCTGCAGGAAGGCAAGATCGACTTCATCTTCGCCTCGATGACGATCAACGAGGACCGCAAGAAGCAGGTCAATTTCACGCACTTCTACTACGATTCGAAGACCATCATCATCGGCGCGAAGTCGGACACCACCAAGATCGACTTCGACAATCCGGATTCGGTGAAGGGCAAGGTGTTCGGCGCGCAGGATGCGACTATCCACTCGAAGTTCCTGCAGAGCCGCTTCGGCAAGACCGCCGAGATCAAGACCTATGACGGCCTCGACACTGCGCTCGCCGACCTCGCGGCCGGCCGCGTCGACTACGTGCAGGAAGGCCGCCTGACCACCGCGGACTTCATCAAGGCCAACCCGGACTTCGAAGAGAAGGTGGCCGTTCCCGAGGGCGACCCGATCATGGGCGAAGGTGTCGGCGCCGCCGTCCGCAAGGACGACCAGGCGACGCTCGACCTGCTCAACGCCGCGATCAAGGAAGTGGTCGTCAGCGGCAAGTACGACGAGCTCGTGAAGAAGTACCCGGTGCTCGTCGGCAATCTGGTCGAGCCGAAGTTTTGAGGGCCGGCTGATCGTCTGAACGGAAACCGCCCGGTCGTCGCGCCGGGCGGTTTTCTCCATTCCCGGCCTGCTGTCGGAACGCCGTTTCTCGGGGACCGCCTATGGAAGCTTCAAAGTCCTTGTGGCTGATGCTCGCCTGGGGGGATGCAGGCTATGGGGACGAGTTCTTCTACGGCGTCTGCATCACGCTGTTCATTTCCATCTCCGGCTATGCGATCGGCTTGGTCATCGGCATGTTCGGCGCCTGGGCCAAGCTCTGCCACGTCAAGTGGCTGAACCGTGCCGGTGACGTCTACACCACCGTCGTTCGCTCTGTGCCGGAACTGCTGCTGATCTTCATCATCTACTACACGGGCACATCGACGCTCACCAGCCTGCTGGTGGCACTGCATCTCGCCGACGCGGGCCTGGAGATCAACCCGTTCGTGGCGGTGATCTCGGCGCTGGGCCTGATCTACGGCGCCTACCTGACCGACGTATTGCGCGGCGGCATCCAGGCGGTACCGAAGGGACAGATCGAGGCCGCCAAGGCCTTCGGCATGCATGCGCCGAAGCGCTTCGTGCGCATTCTCTTTCCGCAGATGATCCGTTACGCCATCCCCGGCATGGGCAACCAGTTCCTGAACATCACCAAGGACAGCGCCCTGGTCAGCGTCGTCGCGGCGGTCGGCGAGCTGCTCTCGGTCGGACGCAGCGCCGCCAACTCGACCAAGCACTTCATCTTCTATTTCGGCGTGACCGCATTGCTCTTCCTCGCCATCTCGATCTGCTCGCTCTCGCTCTTCTACTTCCTCGAGAAGCGCGCCAATCGCGGCGTGCGGCGCGCGTAGGGGGAAGGGCCATGAAGCTCGACATCGTCTACATGATGACCGTGGTGATGCCGGCGCTGCTTTTGGCGCTGCCGATGACCCTGATCCTCACCATCTCTTCCGGCGTGATCGGCAACCTGCTGGCGGTGCCGGTGGCGCTGGCCAGGCTGTCGCCCAATCCGCTGCTCTGGATGCCGGCCCGCCTGTTCATCCTGCTGATGCGCGGCACGCCGCTCGCCGTCCAGCTCTACTTCGTCTATTACGGCCTCGGCCAGCTCTTCCCCGGCTGGGTCATGCGCGAGTTCAGTTTCCTGCGCGATGGCATCTGGTACGCGATCTTCGCCTTCAGCATCAACACCGCGGGCTATTCCGGCGAGATCCTGCGCGGCGCCATCATGGCGGTGCCGCATGGCGAGATCGAAGCCGCGCGCGCCTTCGGCATGAACCGCTGGAAGGTTTTCACCCGGATCACCCTGCCGCGCGCGGTGCGAATCTGCCTGCCGACGATGAGCACGGAAACTATCCTGCTGGTCAAGGCGACCTCGCTCGCCTCCCTGGTCACCGTCAACGAAGTCATGCGCACCGCGACGTCGATCCGCATCGATACCTTCCGTGTCTATGACACGCTGCTGGCCGCGGCCATCGTCTACTTCTGCCTGATCTACGGCCTGACCCGCGTCCTGAATTGGCTGGAGCGAAAGCTGAACAAGGACCGTATGCCGATTTCATCGATCGCGGCAAAGCCGGCGACAGCCTGATTCTCAGGACAAGATGAATCACCGGACTGGAGTCCTCGCGACGATCGCGGCTGTCGTCGTCCTGGCGGGCGGTTACAGCGCCTATTGGTTCACCGTGGCGGGCCAGCTGGAAAAGGGGATCGACGACTGGGTCGCTTTCCAGCGCCAGCGGGGCGTGACGATCGCGTTCGAGCGGACGCCGGTCGGCGGCTTTCCGCTCGTTTTCCGCACCACCTTCCGCAACCCGCATATCGCCGGCATCATTGCGGGACAGAGCATCGACTGGCGCGGGCCGGATGTGGTTGGCAGCGTTTCGCCCATCGACCTGCGCGCGATGACCTTCTCAGGTCCAGGCCATCACAGCCTCGACCTCGGCGCGGGTCCGGCAACGGCGGATGCGAAGGATCTCACGCTGCGCCTCGGCCTCGACAACTTCGGCCAAGTCTCCGCGCTGGCGACGAGGTTCGCCGATCTGAAAGTGGCGTTGCCGGACGGCAGGATCGTCGCCGCCGCGTCCGGTGAGGCATCGCTCGAAGGAGGGCCACAGCCCAAGAGCGACAGCGACCCGCTGCTGCAGTTCGCCGTGAGCGCCATGAATCTCAAGCTGCCGGAAGGGACGGTCTTGCTGACTGCGGATCCCTTGAGCGAAGCGCGCCTCGCCGGCACGGTCAAAGGCCCGATGCCGCCTGCGCCCTTGCGGGAAGCGCTGGCATCCTGGCGGGATGCCGGCGGAACGGTCGAGGTGACGGACTTCGCGGCGGCCCAGGCAACGCTCTCTGTTTCCGGCTCCGCGACCGTGGCACTCGATGAGACTCTGCAGCCGATCGTCGCCGCCAGCCTGAAGGCGCGGGGCTTGAGCGAGACGCTCGACCTGCTGGCCAGCCAGCGCCGCATCTATCCCGAGGATGCGCTGAAGATGAAGCTCTTCGTCAAAGGCGCCGAGCGCGACACCAAGAATGGCTACAAGGAGGTCGCTACCGGCCTCACCATCCAGGGCGGCTATCTCGCCTGGGGTCCGTTCAAGCTCGCCAAGCTGCCGCCGATCCAGTGGCCGTAAGGGCTACTGCCCCTCGCGCAGGCCTTTCACGAACTCGGGCAGACCCACCTGGCGTTGGCGCTTCAGCCGCTCGGCAGTGAGGATCGCGCGCACCTGGGTGACGCTTTCCTCGATGTTGTGGTTGACCACGATATAGTCGTATTCCGCCCAGTGGCTCATTTCGTCGGCGGCCTTGGCCATGCGGCCGGCGACCACCTCGGCACTGTCCTGGGCGCGCGCCTTCAGGCGCTGCTCGAGCTCGCGGGTCGAGGGCGGCAGGATGAAGACGCTGACCAGGTCGTCGCGGGCGTTCTGTGCCACCTGCTGCGTGCCCTGCCAGTCGATGTCGAACAGCACATCCTTGCCGGCGCGCAGGGCCTCGAAGACCGGAGTCTTCGGCGTGCCGTAGTAATTGTCGAACACCTTGGCATGCTCCAGCAGCTCGCCGCGGTTGACCATCAGGCCGAACTCGGTCGGATCGACGAAGTGATAGTCGACCCCCGCGGTCTCGCCGGGGCGCTTCTGGCGCGTGGTCGCCGAGACCGACATGGTCAGGTTGGGCTCGAGCCCGAGCAGCTTGCGCGAGATCGTGGTCTTGCCAGCGCCCGATGGCGAGGAGAGGACCAGCATCAGCCCGCGCCGCTTGACCTCGATGAAACCGGATGACCCGGCCGGTGCAGTCATGGAATCCCCTTACTCGATATTCTGGATCTGCTCGCGCAGCTGCTCGATCGCCGCCTTCAGGTCGATCCCGATGCCGGTCAGGCCGATATCCGCGCTCTTGGAACAGAGCGTGTTGGCCTCGCGGTTGAACTCCTGGCAGAGAAAGTCGAGCTTGCGCCCGACCGCGCCGCCCTTGGCGATGAGGTCGCGCGCCGCCGCGATATGGGCGTTGAGCCGGTCCAGCTCCTCGCGCACGTCCGCCTTGCCGGCCAGCACCGCCGCTTCCTGGGCGAGGCGCTCCTCGTTCAGAGGGTTGAGGCCCTGCAAGAGCTCGGCGAATTGCTTCTCCAGCTTCTGCCGGATCGCCAGCGGCTGGGCGCCGGCGCTCTCCGCCGCCGCCTTGCAGAGCCGCTCGATTTCGTCGAGATGCGCGCCGGCGAGGTCGGCCAGGCGCTTGCCTTCGACCTTGCGCATCTCGGAAAGCCCGTCGACCGCCTTGCCGAAACCCTTCTG
>JAYSFH010000321.1:0-5032 GCA_041913405.1 Dongia sp.
CTTCGTCGCCGTCTACGGCCTGGCGCTGATGCTCGGCTTCCTGCCCAAGGCACCCGGCTATCGCATCCTGACCGCGACGCGGATCGAGATCCTGCAGCCGGACGGCGCGGAGTTTCAATGCGACGGCGACTTCATCGGCCACACCCCGGCCGTCGCGACCGTGACCCCGCAAGCCGCCCGGCTGGTGTTTCCTCCCAAGCACTGAGCCGAACCAGGAGGGAGAACGCGCCGCCATGACCACGCTCCCCAACCGCCCGAACACCGCGCTCATCGTCATCGACATGCAGGTCGGCGTCGTGGCCAAGGCGCATGCGCGCGACGCCGTCGTCGCGAACATCGCCGCCCTGGTCGAGCGGGCGCGGGCGCGGGGGATTCCGGTGGTCTGGGTCCAGGACATGGAGGTGGACGGCGGCAAGGGCAGCGCCGGCTGGCCGCTGGTGCCGGAGCTCAAGCCCCGCGACGGCGAGCCGCTGGTCGAGAAGGCTTACGGCGACTCCTTCGAGGAAACCCGGCTCGAGGCGGTGCTCTCGGGGCTCGGGGTCGGGCGGCTGGTGGTGGCCGGGGCGCAGACCGATCAATGCATCCGCTGCACCCTCCATGGCGCCTGCACCCGGGGCTATGACGTCACCCTGGTGAGCGACGCCCATACCACCGAGGACCAGACGGCCTGGGGCGCGCCGCCGCCGGACCAGGTGATCGCCCACACCAATCTCACCTGGACCTACCACACCGCGCCGGGACGAATCGCCGGCACGGCCAAGACCGCGGACGTGGATTTCGGCGCCTGAACTGCGGCCGGGCAAGACATGGCGGGAGGGCATTTCAGGGCATTCGCCTCCGGAACGCCTGTTCGACGATTTTTAACCTTATTTTCCCTGCCCAGCCGGGGCATTGCTGGGTAGGATTTTCGTCTACGCGCGGCACGTCGGTATGGCGGTACGTCTGCCGCGGTTCGTTTTCAGGGGGCGAATGATGAAGATGCGAATTGGTCTTGCCGTGGCCGGGCTGGTGCTCGGCGCGCTTCTCGGGTCGGGCGTCGCGCAGGCTGCGACCTATGACCTGGCAACGGATTTCAGCAGCGCCAACAGCCCGGGCAGTCCCTGGTCGATCAGCTATTCCGGCGGCACCCTGCCGACCCAGGCCGCCGTCGGCAGCAACGGCAACCATCTGGAGCCGGCCATTCCCGGGGCGTTTTTCGGCACCGGCACCAATCTCAACGCCGACAACCCGTTCGCCTTCGTGGCGGGCGTCGACGGCTCGAGCGCCGGCCTCACCAATGGGGACTTCCTGGCCGGCGATGTCGTCATCCACACGCCGAACGACGGCAGCGACCTGACGATCGCCTGGACCGCGCCCTCGGCGGGCATCATCGACAACCTGGTCTTCGATATCTGGTACGCGCATTCCAGCGTCACGCGCTCGAATGACGTAGGGTTCAGCCTGGGCGCGAGCGTCTTCAACTGGGTGACCTCGTCGGCGTCGAATCCCAATCGTTCCGCCGGCGGTGGGATCACCGGCGGCCCGGTCTCCGTCAATGCCGGCGACCTGCTGACGCTGACCTTCGCCAAGACCGCCGGCCAGACCTTCGGGTCGTTGACCGGGCTGAACCTGGCGTTCGATTTCGCGCCCACGGCGGTGACCCCCATCCCCGCGACCCTGCCGCTGTTCGTCAGCGCCGTCGCCGGCCTCGGCTGGTTCGCGCGCCGCCGCCGGCAGCAAGCCTGAACGCAGAGAACCCTCTGCGACGGAGAGAAGGCCGCCTTGCGCGGCCTTTTCTTTTTTGACCAAACCTGCCGCGCCTGGCCCCGCCTTCCGCCTGAGATTCCGGCAGCACCCCCTGGCGCGAGGCGGCGCGCTGCGCTTAACATCCCGGCCATGACGCACCGGAGCCGCTTCGCCACCGCCATCCTCCTGCTGCTGGCGACGGCGCTCGGCAGCAACCCGGCCGGGGCCATCATCAACGGCAAGCCGGTCACCGGGCAGGAATGGTATGCGCGGGCCGTCGTCGGGCTGATGCTGACCACGGAGGAAGACCGGCACGGCGAATGCACCGGCACGCTGCTCTCGCCGCGCGTGGTGCTGACCGCCGCGCATTGCGTCCATGACACCAAGTCGATCGACGTGGTGTTCGACCTCACCATCACCGGCACCCGCAAGGTCACGGTGTCGCGCAGCGTGATCCATCCCGACTTCGTCTATACCGAGAAGCCGGAGACCGCCGCCAACGACCTCGCGATCCTCTATCTGCCGGCCTATGATTTCCCGACCAAGACGGTGCCGCTCGACAGCGACCTTTCCTTCGGCACCGGCCAGCAATTCACCATCGTCGGCATCGGCCGCAGCGATCCCTTGCGCCGGCGCTCGGCCGGCGTCATGCGCAAGGCGGCCTTCGCCGCGACCGGCGACGACCGGCCCGGCGAGGTCACGCTGGAGCCGCTGGGCGATGCCTGGGTCTGCAGCGGCGATTCCGGCGGCCCGGTGCTGCGCAAGGACTGGAAGGGCAACTACGCGATCGCCGGCGTCATGAGCGCGGTCGGCACCGGCCCGCGCGGTGAATGCCTGCCCGCCTCCTACATGGTGCCGGTCCACACCTACGCCTCCTGGATCGAAGCCCGGATGGGCGAGACGCAATAGCGCCGCCGCCGCGCCCCCGGCGCGGGCATTTATTGTCCGAAGCGCGGAATATCCTCCTGAATCGCTCGTTCTCCCGGAGTTCTCCGGTCGCGGGAGGGGACCCGTGCGCAATTGGTTCGCATACCTGGTTATGGCGGGCGCGGTTACGGCGGGTGGTCTCGGCTGTCCGGTGCCGTCGGCCGCCGACCAGGCGCCGGTCGCGGCGATGGAGCAGGTGCAGCGCTCGGTCTACGGCACGCCGCCGCAGCAGAATCAGGCGGTCAAGCGCCTGGGCGACCGGGTCGTCTTCGCGGAATCGCTGGAGACCTTGACCGAGAGCCGGGCATTGGTCCGCTTCATCGACGGCTCCGGCCTGGCACTGGGCTCGAACACCAAAGTCCTGGTCGACGCCTTCGTGTTCGACCCCGGCACGCTCAAAGGCAACGCGCTGATCGACATCACGGTCGGCACCCTGCGCTTTGCCACCGGCGCGATGCCGAAGGGGGGCACCGTCATCAAGACGCCGGTCGCAACCATGACCTTGCGCGGCACCGACGTGACCGTGCATGTCCATCCCAGCGGCCAGACCGAAGTCCTGGTGCATGAGGGCCTGGTCGAATCCCAGAACAACTTCACCGGCGAGACCACCACCTTGGCGCCGGGCCAGGGCCTGGTCGATACCGAGCTCGGCAGCACGGAGTTCCTCGGCGATCTCCAGCAATTCGGCTTGAACGAGGCGATTCCCGAAGTCAGCCTCGCCGATGCCGCCGCCATGTTCGAGGACATCACCACCGCCGCCGGGCCGGACGGATCGAGCGGCGATTCCACCGGCGGATCGAGCGGCTCCACCGGCGGCGGCGGCAAGGGCGGCGGCAAAGGCAAGGGCGGCGGCAACGGCGCCGGCGGCGGCGGCGGAAACAGTGGCGGTGGCGGCGGCGGCAACGGCGGCGGTGGCGGCGGCGGCAACGGTGGCGGAAAGGGCGGCGGCAAGGGAAACAAGTGATCCCGTCGCGCCGGTTCGGCGAACTATCCAGGTCGGCATCGGGCCGTTAGGATCGCGGCCGGTTGTCCGCATTCAAGAGCCCGCCCATGCCCGCCGCCAAGATCCTCGCAGCCAATCTGCAATTCCCCGAAGGGCCGGTCGTCGATCGCGACGGCGGGATCATCCTGGTGGAGATCGAGCGCCGCACGATCACCCGGGTGAAGGACGGCAAGGCAAGCATTCTGGCCGAGTTGCCGGGCGGGCCGAACGGACTGGCCTGGGGGCCCGGCCCCTCTGATTCAGAACGGGCCCTGTATGTCTGCAACAATGGCGGCTTCCTCTTCACCAAGGCGCCCGACGGCGGCAACCGGGTGCGGCCGGGGACGCCGGAGGGCTATGTGGGCGGCTGGATCGAGCGCATTGACCCGCAGACACTGGAGCGCCGCATCCTCTACAGCCGCTGCGGCGAGCATAACCTGGTCGGGCCCAACGACCTGGTGTTCGACTCAGAGGGCGGCTTCTACTTCACCGATTACGGCAAGTTCTTCCCGCGCCACCGCGTCAACGGTGGGCTCTACTACGCGCTGGCCGACGGCTCGAAGATCGTCGAGGTCGCCTATCCGCTGATCACGCCCAACGGCGTCGGCCTCTCGCCCGACGGCAATACGGCCTATGTCGCGGAGACCGAGACCGGCCGGCTCTGGGCCTTCGACCTCGAAGCCCCCGGCAAGGCGAAGCGCGATCCCAAGAGCTTCGCCCCGCATGGCGGGCGTATCCTCTTCGGCGCCGGCGGCTATCAGCGCTTCGACAGTTTGGCGGTCGAGGCCGGCGGCAACATCTGCATCGCCACCATCGTCTCCGGCTGCATCACGGTGGTCAGCCCCGAGGGCAAGCTGGTCGAGCAGGTGCCGACCGGCGACGTCGTCACCACCAACATCTGCTTCGGCGGTGCCGACCGGAAGACGGCCTATATCACCGGCTCGAGCGCGGGCACGTTGCTGGAGATGCCCTGGGCCCGGCCGGGCCTCGCCCTCGCTTACGCCCCGGTCCAAGGCTGAGTGCCATGGACTTCATGGTCTATTGCCGCGACAAGCCGAACGTGGGTGCGCTGCTCGAGCAGCATGTCGAGGCGCATTGGTCCTACATGGACGGCTATGCGGAGCGCCTGCTGACGCGCGGGCCGACCTTGAGCGACGACGGCGCGGCGCATACCGGCAGCCTGGAGCCGTTCTACCGCGCCGGAGTCTACGGCGAAGTGATGATCCGACGCTGGCATGACCGGCTCGGCCGCAGCATGCGCGATTTCAAGCCGGCGAACGACGACCCGCTGTTCCTGGTGCTCGGCCCTGCCGCCGCGACCCCCGATCTCGCGACCCGGCTCGGCGACCGCGCCGCGGTCTATGGCGGCACGCTCACGCTCGACAGCACGGAACAGGC
>JAYSFH010000322.1:0-5014 GCA_041913405.1 Dongia sp.
AAGACATCATGATCAACTACACGCCGTTCGGTCATTCCGACTGGCAGTCGATCGTCGCCGAGATCAAGAAGTTCGGCTCGGCCGGCAAGAAGACCGCCGTCGTCTCGACCATCAACGGCGACGCCAACGTGCCCTTCTACAAGGAGCTCGGCAACCAGGGCGTCAAGGCGACCGACATCCCGGTGGTCGCCTTCTCGGTCGGCGAGGAAGAGCTGGCCGGCCTCGATACCAAGCCGCTGGTCGGGCACCTCGCCGCCTGGAACTATTTCATGAGCGTGGACGCGCCCGAGAACAAGGCCTTCATCGACGAGTGGCACAAGTTCACCAAGAACGACAAGCGCACCACCAACGACCCGATGGAAGCCCATTACATCGGCTTCAACATGTGGGTGAAGGCGGTCGAGAAGGCCGGCACCACCGATCCCGACGCGGTGATCGATGCGATGATCGGCATCTCGGTGCCGAACCTGACCGGCGGCTATTCGGCGATGATGCCGAACCACCACATCACCAAGCCGGTGCTGATCGGCGAGATCCAGGCCGACGGCCAGCTCGACACCGTGTGGCAGACCTCCGGCCTGGTCCCCGGCGACGAATGGTCCGACTATCTCGACGGCTCGAAGGACCTGATCTCGGATTGGCGCAAGCCGCTCTCCTGCGGCAACTTCAACACCAAGACCGGGAAGTGCGGCGGTACTGAAGTGGCGACCCAATAAGGGGAACGCTGTCCGGCGGCTGCGGACCCATAGGGGATTGGGGGACGCGGCCGCCGGATCGGCGGATGAGCATGCGTAGTTTTCTACTCACATTCATCTTCATGCTGTGCGCGGTCGGTCTCGCCAAGGCCGATGCGGTGGACGACATCCTCACCGGCTTCGCCAGCAGCAAATACGACGAGATCGAAAAAGCGATTGCAGCGCTGGCGGCGAGCGGCGACGCTTCCGCCCCGGCGATCCTCGATGCCCTGAATAACGGCAGCCTGCAGGTCGCTTCCGATAAGCAGCTCTATATCAAAGGCGACGACGGCAGCCTGAGGGCGGCGCGCAGCAGCGCCGACATGACCGGCGAGATGCCGCCGGGCCTCAAACCCGTCAAGGTCAACAATCGGGTCCGGCGCGCGATCGAGGCGGCGATGGGGCAGTTGACCCTCCTGTCCCCGGACCCGGCGAAGCGCCTCAATGCGGCGGCCTCGCTCTTTCACGCGCCGGACCCGGCCCAATTGCCGGCGGTCGAAGCCGCGATCGCCAAGGAGAGCGACGCGCGGGTTAAGCGCGCCTTCGAGGAGGCGCGGGCCGCCACCCTGCTGGCAGCGCCGGACGTCGCGGAGGCGGATCAGATCGCCGCCGTCGCGGTGATCGCGGCGCGTGGCGACGAGGATGCGAAATCGCTGCTCGATGCCGCGGCGGCCAATGGCAGCCCTGAAGTCGCTGCGGCGGCGAACGGCGCGCTCAAGGGAATCGAACGCTCGCTCGCCATGTGGTCGGCGGCGCAGAATGTCTATTACGGACTTAGCCTGGGATCGGTTTTGTTGCTGGCGGCGATCGGCCTCGCCATCACCTTCGGCGTCATGGGCGTCATCAACATGGCCCATGGCGAGATGGTGATGCTCGGCGCCTACACGACCTATGTGGTGCAGCAGGCGGTGATGGCCGCGGCGCCGGCCTTGAGCGATCTCGCGCTGCTGATTGCCGTGCCCGCGGCCTTCCTGGTGAGCGGCGGCGCCGGGATCGCGATCGAGCGTTCGATCATCCGCTTCCTCTATGGCCGGCCGCTGGAGACCCTGCTCGCGACCTTCGGCCTTTCGCTGGTGCTGCAACAGGCGATGCGCTCGATCTTCGGGCCGACCAATCTCCAGGTCGACAATCCCTCCTGGATGAGCGGGTCGATGCAGCTCGGCGGGCTGGCGGTCACCTACAACCGCTTCTGGATTATCCTGTTCGCCGGTCTGATCTTCGCGCTGCTGACCCTGGTGCTCCGGAAGACCGCGCTCGGGCTGCAGATGCGGGCGGTGACGCAGAACCGGCGCATGGCGGCCTCGATGGGCATCCGCACCGGCTGGGTGGATTCGCTGACCTTCGGCCTGGGTTCGGGCGTCGCGGGCATCGCCGGCGTCGCCTTGAGCCAGATCGACAATGTCAGCCCAAATCTCGGCCAATCCTACATCATCGACAGTTTCATGGTCGTGGTGTTCGGCGGGGTCGGCAATCTCTGGGGCACGCTGGTGGGCGCGCTGTCGCTCGGTGTCGCCAACAAGCTGCTGGAACCGGTGGCGGGTGCGGTGCTCGGCAAGATCGTGGTGCTGGTGCTGCTGGTGCTGTTCATCCAGCGCCGGCCGCGCGGCCTCTTCCCGGTGAAGGGCCGGGCGGTGGAGTCATGAGCGTGCTGCGGACATATTCCGTTGCGCTGGCGATCATGGGTGGCTCGCTGGCGGTGGCGCTGTTGAGCCTGCTGCCGGCGGAGCATGCCTTGCATGTGCCGAGCTATGTCGTGGCCTTGCTCGGCAAATATCTTTGCTACGCATTGCTCGCGCTCAGCGTCGACCTGGTATGGGGCTATGTCGGGATCCTCTCCCTCGGGCATGGCGCCTTCTTCGCGATCGGCGGCTATGCCATGGGCATGTACCTGATGCGTCAGATCGGGAGCCGCGGTGTCTATGGCGACCCGCTGCTGCCGGACTTCATGGTGTTCCTGAACTGGAAGGAGCTGCCCTGGTACTGGCACGGCTTCGACCAGTTCGGCTTCGCGCTGCTGATCATGGCGCTGGCGCCGGGGTTGCTTGCCTTCGTGTTCGGCTATCTCGCCTTCCGGAGCCGGGTCACCGGCGTCTATCTTTCGATCATCACCCAGGCGCTGACCTATGCGCTGATGCTGGCCTTCTTCCGCAACGACATGGGCTTCGGCGGCAACAACGGGCTCACCGATTTCAAGGACGTCCTCGGCTTCAGCCTGCAATCCGACGCGACGCATGCGGGACTGCTGATCGCCAGCGCCGCCCTGCTCAGCATCTTCTACCTGGTTTGCCGGGTGCTGGTCGGGGCGCGGTTCGGCAAGGTGCTGGTGGCGATCCGCGACGCCGAGAGCCGGGCGCGGTTCCTCGGCTACCGGGTCGAGCGCTACAAGGTGACGGTCTTCGTGTTCTCCGCGGTGATGGCGGGGCTGGCCGGCGCGCTCTACGTGCCGCAGGTCGGGATCATCAATCCGGGCGAGTTCGCGCCCGCCAATTCGATCGAGGCGGTGATCTGGGTCGCGGTCGGCGGCCGCGGCACGCTGGTCGGCGCGATCATCGGCGCGGTGCTGGTCAATCTCGGCAAGACCATCCTCACCGGCGCGCTGCCGGAACTCTGGCTGTTCGCGCTCGGCGGGCTGTTCATCCTGGTGACGTTGTTCATGCCGAAGGGCGTGGTCGGCGTTTGGGATCGCGTCATGGCGTCGCGCAAGCCGGAGGCGAAGCCGCCGCTGATCGCCGCACCCGTGCAGCAGCCGGAGGCCGGCGAATGATCGAGACCAATGCGCTGCTTTATCTCGACGGTGTCACGGTCAGCTTCGACGGCTTCAAGGCCCTCAACACGCTGTCCTTCGTGGTGGAGCCCGGGGAGATGCGGGCGGTGATCGGGCCCAACGGGGCCGGCAAGACCACGATGATGGACGTGATCACCGGCAAGACCCGTCCGGATAACGGCACGGCCCTCTTCCGCGGCACCGCCGATCTCACCCGGCTGGACGAGGCGGAGATCGCGACTCTGGGGATCGGCCGGAAATTCCAGAAGCCGACCGTGTTCGAGATGCACAGCGTCACCGACAACCTGCTGCTGGCCCTTAAAGGCGACCGGGCGCCGCGCCGGGTGCTGTTCGCCCGCGAGACGGCATCGGAGCGGGTGCGGATCGACGAGATCCTGGAGACGGTGCGGCTCGCCGCGGTTCGGAAGCGCCTGGCCGGTGAGCTGTCGCATGGGCAGAAGCAATGGCTGGAGATCGGGATGCTGCTGGCGCAGGAACCGGAATTGCTGCTGGTGGACGAGCCGGTGGCGGGCATGACCGATGCCGAGACGGCGGACACCGCCGACCTGCTGCGGCGGATAAACCGGACGCGGAGCGTCGTGGTGGTGGAGCATGACATGGCCTTCGTGCGGGCGCTCGACGTCAAGGTGACGGTGCTGCACGAAGGCGCGGTGCTGGCTGAAGGCTCGCTCGACCATGTCAGCGCCGATCCGCGGGTCGTCGAAGTCTATCTGGGGCGATAGAAGTCATGCTGGAGATCGACAACGTCTCGCTTCGATACGGTGCCGCGGTGGCGCTGAAGAGCGTGTCCTTGGCGGCCTGGCCGGGGCGGATCACCTGCCTCTTGGGCCGCAACGGCGTGGGCAAGACCAGCCTGTTGCGCGCGGTGGTCGGGCATCACCCGATCTTCAACGGCGCCATCCGCTGGCAGGGCGAGGAGGTCGCCAAGCTGCCGCCTTTCGAGCGCGCGCGGCGCGGCATCGCCTATGTGCCGCAGGGCCGCGAGATCTTTCCGCTGCTGACGGTGAAAGAGAATCTGGAGACCGGCTTCGCGGCTTTGCCCGGCAAGCAGCGCAAGCTGCCGGCGGAGATCTTCGAGCTCTTCCCGGTGTTGGCCAGCATGATGCGGCGGCGCGGCGGCGATCTCTCCGGCGGGCAGCAGCAGCAATTGGCGATCGCGCGGGCGCTGGTCACCCGGCCGAAGCTCCTGGTGCTGGACGAGCCGACCGAGGGCATCCAGCCCTCGATCATCAAGGATATCGGGCGGGTGATCGCGCATCTCGCCGCCGGCGGCGAGATGGCGATCCTGCTGGTCGAGCAGTATTTCGACTTCGCCCGCGAACTTGCGCACCGGATCGCGGTGATGGATCGCGGCGAGATCGTGATCGACGATGCCGCCGACCGCCTGAACCCGGACGTGGTCAAGCGGCACATCGCCGTGTAGGTCCGTCCGGCGCCCGCCGATGCGGGGGCCGGTTCCCGGGTCAGGCCCACGCGGCGTTAGTGGGCCGCGCCC
>JAYSFH010000323.1:0-875 GCA_041913405.1 Dongia sp.
GGCCTCGCCAAATAAGGCGATCTGCCTCAAGCGAACTTCAAGAGATCGCCGTACAAATCGCAGAGCGCGAGTCTGGAATCAATGTTGAAACTTCGTCGCCGACACCCCGGGACTTGACCAAGCTAGGTATGGCCCGCGTATGCGCCGAGCTAGCTCTCAGGTATCTAAAAGCTCTCGCTAGAGGAGACGAAGCCGCTATCGAGAGCCTAAAAAACGAGTACAAGACAGGCACCTGTGACATCGCTTGGGCATCAACGCTAGAGGAATATCGTCGCTACTTCGGTGTAGGCGGAAACAACAGGGCTGTTCCTTACGTCCGGCCAGCAGCGATTGGCCCACGTACAATCGAGATAAAGCTAGATGCTCGCGTTGCCGTAGTGGGAGATTGGGCAACGGGTGCCGGCCCAGCCTTCGACGTCATGAGGTTGATCTCAGCCGACGAACCTGACGTCGTCATTCATCTTGGCGACATCTACTACTCTGGAACACCGTCAGAGTGTCAGGCAAACTTCAAGGAGCCCGTAGATCGTTTGTTGCGCGAGAAGTCGCCGGTTCCAGTTTTTGCCGTATCGGGTAACCATGACATGTATTGCGGCGGGATCGGCTTCTACAACCTGATTGCCGAGCTTAACCCGCCGCCATTCACCCAGCCCGCTAGTTACTTTTGTCTTCGGTCCGCCGATGAGCATTGGCAATTGTTAGCAATGGATACTGGGTTAAATGACTTCAACCCTTTATCAGTCTCTGGCGGGCTGACATTCCTAGAGGACGATGAATTGGCCTGGCATTGCGAGCGCATCGAAGAATTTTCCGGCCGTACAATCCTTCTTTCGCATCACCAGCTCTTTTCTGCTTTCTCGCCAATCGGCCCTAGC
>JAYSFH010000323.1:885-4975 GCA_041913405.1 Dongia sp.
ATAAATCCCAAGCTATTGAGCGCATTTGAGCAGATGAAATCGTCAAAGGAGATAGCAGCTTGGTTTTGGGGACACGAGCACACTCTCAGCATTTATCGACAATTCGCAGGTTTGAAACGAGGTCGCTGCGTGGGTCATGGAGCTGTTCCCGTTTCCGTTATAGATGAAATCTACAAACCAATTGATGATTTAGAATCTATTCCGACTATCATGGCAGGAACAAAGCTCGCCACCCAACAAGGGACCTACAATCACGGCTACGCGCTCTTAAAATTCAAGGGGGAGCAATGCGAAGCTGAGTACGTTCAAGCGACTAGGAAAGGCCGCGATGTTATCTATCGCGAGTCGATCGACTAGCTAGCAATCGACGGAAAAAATATCGGATTGCATCTGGTTAACTCGTGGATCCCAAGGCCAAGCCTTGGGATGACGAGCGAGAATGTGATGGTCGTCGGTGCGAACACGGCGTCGTCAACCCCCGCCCCGGCAGATCGCCTATCACCGTCAGGCACCGCGCCCCGAACCGTGCTAGCGTCTGCCGCTTTCACCGCACATCACCGGAGACGATCATGATTCGCTTGCTGGGCCTGGCGCTGGCTCAAGTTCTACTTCTGCTGCTCGCATCCATAGCGCCCGCTGCGGCCTACGGCGAATTCCCGCAAGGCTTCATCGACAAGGAGATCGCGACCAACGGCACCACCTTGCATGTCCGGGTCGGCGGGCATGGGGCGGCCGTCGTGCTGCTGCATGGCTTCGGCGATACCGGGGATATGTGGGCGCCGCTGGCGGCGGAACTGATGCGCGGCCATACCGTGATCGTGCCGGATCTGCGGGGCATGGGGCTGTCGGCGCATCCCGATGGCGGCTACACCAAGCAGAACCAGGCGCTGGATATCGCCGGGGTCATGGATGCGCTGAAAATTGAACGCGCCGACCTGGTGACCCATGACATCGGCAACATGGTGGGCTATCGGCTGGCGGGGCAGTTCCCGACGCGGATCACCAAATGGGTGGTGATCGATGCGCCGCTGCCGGGCATCGGGCCCTGGGACGAGATCCTGAAGAGCCCGATGCTGTGGCATTTCAACTTCCGCGGCCCCGATATGGAGCGGCTGGTGCAGGGGCGCGAGCGGATCTATCTCGACCGCTTCTACAACGAGCTCTCCTTCGACCCGAAGAAGATCACCGAGGAAGTGCGCGACCATTATGCCGCGCTCTATGCCCGGCCGCGCGCCATGCATGACGCCTTCGAGCAGTTCGCCGCCTTCAACCAGGATGCGATCGACAACAAGGCGATGCTGGCAGCCGGCGGCAAGCTGAAGATGCCGGTGCTGGCTTTGGGTGGGGATCATTCGTTCGGCACCGGCATGGCGGACGTCCTGCGGTTTGCGGCGCTGGATGTCACCGGCGGGGTGATTGCGGATTCCGGGCATTGGATCATGGATGAGAATCCGCAGGCGACGATCGGGTTTGTGGTGGAGTTTTTGCGGAAGTAGTTGGGTGCCGAAAGGGACTCCGGGGTCCCCGGGCCAAGCCCGGGGATGACGAGCGAGAGTGTGGCCGGCGGCTGTTCCCGGGTGCCCAAAGGCCAAGTCGCGGGGGCCGGGGGCGGCTGATAGACTGCTGCCATCGCGGCCTTTGGGGGATTTCATCATGCGTGTGTTGTCCGGCTCGGCCTTGCTGGCCGCTTTGGTTTTGCTGCCCGCCGTTGCCTGGGCGGATGGCGTGCTCGACCGGATCGCCAAGGAGGGCGAGGTCCGGCTGGCGTATCGGGAGGATGCGGCACCGTTCTCCTCGATGGCCGAGGGTGCGAGCTTGCCAGAGGGCTATTCGATCGAGCTCTGCAAGGCGGTGGTGGAATCGCTGAAGGCGGAGCTGAAGCTGCCCGACCTCAAGACCGTCTATGTGAAGGTAACATCCGACGACCGGTTCGAGGCGATCACCGGCGGCAAGGCGGACCTGCTCTGCGAAGCGACCACGGCGACCCTGGGGCGGCGGGCCTCGATGGATTTCTCGATCGCCACCTTCATCAGCGGCGCCGGCATGATGATCCAGCCCGGCGGGCCGACCAGCTTCGAGGCGCTGGCCGGCATGAAGATCGGCGTGCTCAGCGGCACCACCACCGAGGAGGACCTGAAGGCCTTCCTGGCGGCGCGCAGCATCACCGCCGAGATCGTCACGGTGAAGGATCATTCCGAGGGTTTCGCGCAGCTGGAGAGCGGCGCGCTCGCCGCCTATTTCGCCGACCGCACGATCCTTCAGTTCATGCTGATGAAGCACAATCAGAACGGCAAGCTGCTGCTGGCCGACCAGTTCCTCTCCTTCGAGCCCTACGCGCTGGCGCTGCCCCGCGACGAGGATTTCCGGCTGGAAGTCGACCGGGCGCTGAGCCGGATGTTCCGCAACGGCGGCGGCCGGGCCGCCTTCGCCAAGGTGTTCGGCGCTGACTCGAAGCCGACCGGGCTGCAGTCGTCGATCTATGTGACTTCGGGGCTGCCGGACTGAGGCACCGCGCCAGCGGAGACAGTTCCCCGGGTCAAGCCCGGGGATGACGGTGTTCTAACAAGCACTTAGCCCACCCTCTCCTGCACCCATCGCGCGGGCGCCGATGGACCTACGCCGGGTCCCGCGGCTGTGGCACCATGGCTCCATCGCACGACCTCAATCAGGACCGACTTCCATGAAAATGACCACCGAAGAAGCCTTCGTGAAGGTGTTGCAGCGGCATGGCATCGAGCATGTCTTCGGCATCATCGGCTCCGCCTTCATGCCGATCTCCGACATCTTTCCGGCGGCGGGCATCACCTTCTGGGACTGCGCCCATGAGGGCTCCGGCGGGATGATGGCCGACGGCTTCACCCGCGCCTCGGGCAAGATGGCGATGATGATCGCGCAGAACGGCCCGGGCATCACCAATTTCGTGACCGCGGTGAAGACCGCCTATTGGAACCACTCGCCGCTGCTGCTGGTGACGCCGCAGGCCGCCAACAAGACCATCGGCCAGGGCGGCTTCCAGGAAGTCGAGCAGATGGCCTTGTTCAAGGACATGGTCGCCTACCAGGAGGAGGTGCGCGATCCCAGCCGCATCGCCGAGGTGCTGACCCGGGTGATCGCGCAGGCGAAGCGACATTCGGCGCCGGCGCAGATCAACGTGCCGCGCGACATGTTCACCCAGGTGATCGACATCGAGCTGCCGCCGATCCTCGCCTTCGAGCGGCCGGCCGGCGGCAGCGATGCCATTGCGCAGGCCGCGGCGTTGCTGTCCAAGGCGAAGTTCCCGGTGATCCTGAACGGCGCCGGCGTGGTGCTGTCGGCGGGCGGCATCGAGGCCTCGCAGGCGCTGGCCGAGACCCTGGATGCGCCGGTCTGCTGCGGCTATCAGCACAATGACGCCTTCCCGGGCGGGCATCCGCTGTTCGCCGGGCCCCTGGGCTATAACGGCAACAAGGCGGGCATGCAGCTGATCGCCAAGGCCGATGTGGTGCTGGCCCTGGGCACGCGGCTCAATCCGTTCTCGACGCTGCCGGGCTATGGCATCGACTATTGGCCGAAGTCGGCGGCGATCATCCAGGTCGATATGAATCCGAACCGGATCGGGCTCACCAAGCCGATCACGGTCGGCATCGTCGGCGACGCGGCCAAGGTGGCGAAGGCGATCCATGCGCAGCTCGCACCCAATGCCGGCGACACCGATCGCGCGTCGCGCAAGGCGACCATCGCGCAGACCAAGTCGGCCTGGGCGCAGGAGCTGACCTCGATGGACCACGAGCAGGACGATCCGGGCACCACCTGGAACGAACGCGCACGCAAGGCAAAGCCGGACTGGATGAGCCCGCGCAAGGCCTGGCGCGCGATCACCGCGGCCCTGCCGCGCAACGCGATCATCTCGTCGGACATCGGCAACAACTGCGCGATCGGCAATGCCTATCCGACCTTCGACGAGGGGCGGAAATACCTGGCGCCGGGCCTGTTCGGGCCCTGTGGTTATGGCCTGCCGTCGGTGGTCGGTGCCAAGATCGCCTGCCCGAACGTGCCGGTGGTCGGCTTCTCGGGCGACGGCGCCTTCGGCATCGCGGTCACCGAGCTGACC
>JAYSFH010000324.1:0-4960 GCA_041913405.1 Dongia sp.
ATTGGCGACGACGGCGAAGCCGCGGCCGGCGTCCCCGGCGCGTGCCGCCTCGATGGTCGCGTTCAGCGCCAGCAGGTTGGTCTGCTCGGCGATGTTGGTGATCATGCCGACCACGGCGCCGATCTGCTCGACCGTCTGCGACAGGGTCTGGATCTTGCTTTCCGAGGCATCGGCGACGCGTGCGGCCTGGCGCGCGATCTCGGCCGCATGCGCGACCTGGCGGCTGATCTCCTTGATCGAAGAGGCCAGCTCCTCGGTGGCGCTGGCGACCGAGGCGACGTTGGCGGTGGATTCGTCGGCCGCGGTGGCGACGGCGGCGGACTGAGTCTTGGTCGCGACCGCACCCTGGTCGACCTCCGTCGCGGTACGCTTCATCACCGCCTCGGCCTGCGACAGGCTGGCGAGGATGCTCATCACCGTCACCTCGAACTCCTTGATGCCGGTGTCGATGTCTTGCTGGCGCCGTTCCTTCTCCAGCTGCTGCTGGCGCTGCTCTTCCGCCAGGCGGTTGGCGGTCACCATGTGGTCCCGAAACACCGCGACCGAGCGCGCCATGTCGCCGATCTCGTCGCCGCGGCCGGCGCCGTCGATCGTCACTCCGGTGTCGCCGCCAGCCAGTGCGATCATCACGCCGGTCATGCCGCGGACGGGCGTGGTGATGCCCCGCACGATGATGGTGACGAAGGCGCCGGTGACCGCGATCAGAACCAGGGTGATGGCGAGCAGCGCATAGAACTCGGTCCTGGCGGCGGACATCAGCGCCGATGCCTGCTGGTCCAGGGCGGCGACGAGCTCGGTTTCCAGCTGCCGGAGCTGGTCGATCTTGCGGGTCTGGGTGGTGAACCAGGTCTCCGCGGTCACACCCTTGAGATCGCCGGTCGCGAGGCTGTCCAGTGCCGTCCGGCGCATGGCGTCGATGTCCTGGCTGTCCTTCGATGCCAGGATTGCGTCGAGCCGCGCCTTCTCGTCCACGGCGGCGGAGACGGCGAAGCTGTGCAGGAATCCGTCTTCCATGGCGATCATGCGGATCAGGCGCTGATAGACCGGCAGATCAAACTTGCCGGCGCCGAACCCGGCGTTGCCGGTGGCACGCTCGATCCCGGTGCGCTCCTTGACCTGCATCAGGGCGCTGAGCGCGGCGATGCGGTTCATCAAGCCCGCGTTGGTGCTGTGGCGCGACGTGGCTTCGATGATGGCAATCAGGGACATGACGGTGCCGCTGTAGCGGTCCGCCATTTCCTGGGCAGAGATGGAAAGCCCGGCCACGGCTTGGCGCGCCTCGGCAAGGCGATCCAGCCCGGCGCCGGCGGCCGCGATGCGGTCGGAAATATCCTGGCCGAAGCTGTCCGCCGGGAAGGCGGCGACGGCGGCGCGGTAGGCGGTGACGGCCGCGTCCACGGCTTGCTGTTGCTGCTTCAGTTCGGTGGCGAACTTCGCCCCCTTGCTGGCGATGAAGCCGGCGGAAAGGCCACGCTCCTTCTGCATCTCATGCACGAGATCGCCGGTTTCCGGCGCGAGCTGGGTCAGCGCCTGCATGGCTGCCATTTCGCTGACCGTGCGCTGACGCTCCAGCACGAGGGCGCCCGACAGCACCAGCAAGGCCAGCAGAGGCAGGACCAGGGAGAGAGCGATGCGAAAGCCGATCTTTCGATTTTCGAGCCAGCGGAACATACGGGCCTCAGATCTCAGGGTGGAGCCAATCCTGATATACCACCCGAGATTGCTGTCTCGCACGTTGACTCAAATCAATGGCCACGATCGGCGGCCTGGACCGAGTTCCGATAAATGGCGCTGTATCAATCGATTGCTGAATAGGAGCGGGGCAATACGTAGGGAGTACTACCTAGAGCCGGGCTGAGTACCGAACGCTCTGGTAGAGAAAGTCCCAATGAACGAGACGGCGTTGCACTCCAGGCAAGCCCGCCGCGTCAGGCGGCGTCGGCGACCCAGTGCCCGCCACCCACGTCGCGCAACGTGACGTAACTGGGTTGGAAATGGACCGGGCGGAACGGGCTGGGGACTTCGCCTTCCGGCGCTTCCCGCGCCAAGTGGCGGCGGGACGGGTCGGCGATCGGCACGGCGGTCAGCAGCTTCCTGGTATAGGGATGGCGGGGGTCGCCGAGCACCGCCTGCGCCGGGCCGATCTCGACGATCTGGCCGAGATACATGACGGCGACGCGATGGCTGACCTGCTCGACCACCGCCATGTCGTGCGAGATGAAGAGATAGGCGACGCCGAGCTCGTCCTGCAGCTCCTTCAGGAGCTCGAGGATCTGCGACTGGATCGAAACGTCGAGCGCCGACACGCATTCATCGGCGACGATGATCTGCGGTTCCAGGGTGAGGGCGCGGGCGATGCAGATGCGCTGGCGCTGGCCACCGGAGAATTCATGCGGATAGCGCGACATGTGGTCGGCGGTGAGGCCGACGCGATCGAACAGCCTGGCGACGCGGTCCTTGATCTCCGCGCCTGCGGCGATGCCGTGGATCACCAGCGGTTCCGCCACCAGCTCCCCCACGGTCATGCGCGGGTCGAGCGAGGCCATCGGGTCCTGAAAGATCATCTGCATATGCCGGCGCCAGGCCTTGACGTCGTTGCCGAGGGTGGCGCCTTTCAGCGCGACGGCACCATGGCTCGGAACCAGCTTCAGCAGGGCCTTGCCGGTGGTGGACTTGCCGCAGCCGGATTCGCCGACCAGCGCCAGGGTCTCGCCGGGCTTGAGGTCGAAGGAGATCTTCTCGACCGCATGGACGCGCTGAGTCACCCGCGGGATCAATCCGCCGCCGCGGACGTCGAACCGCACGACCAGATCGCGGACATCCAGCAGCGGCGCAGCTTCAGGCAGCGGTGCCGGCGCGCGGCCGCCATCGGCGAATTTCGGCACGGCGGCGAGCAGCGCCTTGGCGTAGTCGTGCTCCTGGTGCCGGAAGATGCGGCTGACCTCGCCGGTCTCGACGGCGCGGCCGCGTCGCATGATGACGGCGCGGTCGGCGGTCTCCGCCACCACGCCCATGTCGTGGGTGATCAGGATGATCGCGGTGCCGGTCTCGCGCTGCAGGTCCTGCATCAATTTGAGGATCTGCGCCTGGACCGTGACGTCGAGCGCGGTGGTCGGCTCGTCGGCGATCAGGATCTTTGGGTTGCAGGCCATCGCCATGGCGATCATCACGCGCTGGCGCATGCCGCCGGAAAGTTCGTGCGGATACTGCTTCAATCGCCGTATCGGCTCGGCGATGCGGACCGAATCCAGCATCTGGATCGCGCGCTCGGTGGCGACTTTGCGGCTCAAGCCCAGATGGCGCATCGGGCCTTCGATCAACTGATGCCCGATGGTCAGGATCGGGTTCAGCGAGGTCATCGGCTCCTGGAAGATCATCGCGATCTCGTGGCCGCGGATCTCCGCCATGCGCCGTTCGGGGAGCGAGAAGAGATCGGTGCCGTCGAAGATCGCCGAGCCTGCCGCGATGCGTCCGCCCGGTTTCGGCAGTAGGCCCATCAGCGACAAGGCGGTGACGGACTTGCCCGAGCCGGATTCGCCGGCGATGCAAAGCGTTTCGCCCGGGTGCAGGTCGAAGCTCAGGTCTTCGACCACACGCACGGCGCCGCGCGGCGAAGCGAAGTCGACGCTGAGGCCGGAGACGCGAAGGAGGGGGGTGGCCATTGTTTTCCCGGTCGTCATGCCCGGGACCCGCGGACGAATGTCCGCATTCGCGGACGGGGGCCCGGGCACCCCTGAGTTCTCGGATTGGCGAAACCAAAGTCAGGGGTCCCCGGGCCAAGCCCGGGGATGACGACCGAGTGTGGGGCCAACGAGGGCGCTTCGCTCAATCCAAGACCACCCGCGGGAAGTAGAACGACACCACCCAGTTCGGCATGTCGACGATCTCGCTGATGCGCAGGTCGCCGCAGACCGAGCAGAGCATGTAGGCCTCGACCGGCGCGATGTTGTGGCGCTTGGAGAGGAGATCGACCATGCCGCTGACCGCGGCCTTGGCGCCTTCCATGAGGTCGCTGCCGATGCCGGTGGTGACGTCGTAGCCCTTCTCGTCGAGATGGCGCGTCACCGGGCCGGGGGTGCGGAAGCGCGGGAAGGCCAGGTTGGCGTTCTTCACCAGTTCAAGCTTCACGGTGACGTCGAGCTGGCTCTCGATCGCGGTGCCGCAGACTTCGCCGTCGCCCTGCGCCGCATGGGTATCGCCGAGGGAGAAGAGCGCACCTTTGACCTCGACCGGGAGATAGAGCTCGGAGCCCTTGGCGAGGTCGCGGATGTCCATGTTGCCGCCGACCCGGCGCGGCGGGACGACCGAGTGGAGGCCGGGCTCGGCGGGTGCCAGGCCAATGGTGCCGGCGAAGGGCTTCAGCGGCACCTTGGCCGGGCCGAACATCGCGGGCGCCAGGCTGTCGGCGTCGTATTTCCAGATGTTGATCGCCGGGTCCTTGAACTGGTCGGCGAGCAGGCCGAAGCCCGGGATGTTCGCGGTCCAGCCCCAGCCGCAGGGCTTGAAGTCGATGAGCGTCACCTTGATCGCATCGCCCGGCTCGGCGCCGTCGATCGCGATCGGCCCAAGGGTCGGGTTGACCTTGGAGAAGTCGAGATTCGGAATGTCCTTCGCGGTCCAGCTCGGCGTGATCTGGCCGGCGGAGGAATCCTTGCACTTCAATTCGAGCGTTTCGCCCGAACCGATGGTGAGGATGGGCTTCAAGGCGTTGTCCCAGCCGAAATGATGCTGGTGGTCGTGGATCGTGTGACGTGCGGACATGACGATTTCCGGATTGAGAGAAGTGGCGGCCGGAGCGATGTCCGGCCGCCGCGTGCCCTGTTACTGCGCGTCGGTCGCGTAGACTTCGTCGTAGTTGACGGGGATGTGGATCGGATCGGCGAAGATGCCGTTCGGACCCGCCACTCGCTTGGAATGGATCACCACCGCCTTCTCATTGAAGACCGGCGCCCAGGGCGCG
>JAYSFH010000325.1:0-4959 GCA_041913405.1 Dongia sp.
CGGGCGCAGCATGCCCGAAGTGCTGGAGCAGGCGACCACCATGCTTTCGGGTCTCAGCCACGCCGCGGGCATGGTGGTGGCGCCGAAGTCGGAGCGGCCGCTGAAGCATATCGAGTTCGTGCACCTGGCGCCGGGCCGGGCATTGGTCGTGCTGGTGACCGAAGGCGGCATGGTGGAGAATCGGGTGATCGACGTGCCGGTCGGCCTGCCGCCCTCGAGCCTCAGCGAAGCGACCAATTATCTCACCCAGCGCCTCGCCGGCCGCACCATCACCACCGCGCGCGGCGAGATCGTGCAGGACCTGGAGAGCCAGCGCGCCGAATTGAACGACCTTACGCGTAAGGTGGTCGAGGCGGGTCTCGCCACCTGGTCGAACGGCGCCGGCGAAGGCGCGCTGATCGTGCGCGGGCAGTCGCACCTGCTCGACGGCGTCACCGAGATCGGCGACCTCGAGCGGCTGCGCGGGTTGTTTTCGGCGCTGGAAGCCAAGGAGCAGCTGCTGAAGCTGCTGGAGGCGGCGGACGCGGCGGAAGGCGTGCAGATCTTCATCGGTGCGGAGAACGAGCTGTTCGGCCTCGCCGGCTGCTCGGCGGTGATCTCGCCCTATCGCGACAGCCAGCGGCGGCTGATCGGCGCGGTGGGCGTCATCGGGCCCAGCCGGATCAACTACGCCCGCATCATCCCGATGGTCGACTACACCGCCAAGGTGATCGGCCGGATCCTGGGTTAACAATTCACCGGAGATTGCGTCCGCCCGGTGCAAGACAGGGCGCGGCGATTTCCATGATTGCAATGAACGACGGATTGATGGAGAACCGGTCCCCATGATGACCGACGACAAGATGGAAAACGGCGCGCCCGACGAGCAGGCGTCCCCCCGAAACGAACCTGGGATCGAAACCGGCGAGACCCTCGAGGACGCGCTGGCCGCCGCGCGCGCGGAAGCGGCGCAGATGAAGGACCAGGCGCTGCGCGCCATGGCCGAGGCCGAGAACACCCGCAAGCGCGCCCAGCGCGACCGCGAGGACGCGCAGAAATACGGCATCACCAATTTCGCCCGCGAGATGCTGACCGTCGCCGACAACCTGCGCCGCGCGCTGGAAGCGATTCCGGCCGAGACGCTGCAATCGGACGAGGCGCTGAAGAACCTCTATGACGGCGTCGCCGCCACGGAACGACAGCTGGAAGCGGCGCTCGGCAAGCAGCAGATCCAGCGGATCTGGCCGGAAGGCGAACGCTTCGACAGCAACTTCCACCAGGCGATGTTCGAAGTGCCCGACAGCGGCAAGCCCGCCGGCACCGTCGTGCAGGTGCTGCAGGCCGGCTACAAGATCCATGACCGCCTGCTCAGGCCGGCGCTGGTCGGCGTCGCCAAGGGCGGCCCCGCCGCGGCCAATGACGCAGCCCCGGGCGGCAGCGTCGATACGACGGCCTGATCGTTTAGGCTTAAGCCCCCAACTGTTCTCGCACTCGGTCGTCACCCCAAGGCTTGGCCTTGGGGTCCACGAGTTTCAATCCGCGGCATCACATCAAATTCGGGCAAACTCGTGGATGCCAAGGCCAAGCCTTGGCATGACGCTGCGTGGGCGGTCAGGCAGAGACTAGGTCCGCGCTAGACGCTGAGATTGACGCTGCTGCCGCTGCGCGAAGCAACCGACGCGCCGGTGCGGGTGTAGGCGGCGCTGGCCGCGGCGAAGGGCGGGTTGTGCAGGCCTTGGCCGAGCTGCTCCTGCGCGAAGGCTTGCGCCAGGAAAGCACTGGAATTGCCCGTACCGGAATTGCCCCCGGTCGCGTAGCGGATGCGACCTGACGAAGAGCGCGCCGTCGCATCTTCGGCCGCGCCGTCATTGTTGTTGAGACCAACGCGCGGATCCGTACGCCGCGTTGCGATGTCGGTGTTGGCTTCGCCGCCGTCGTAGACCCGGAAGCGGAAGCGCTTGCCGCGCGCGGTGTCGCCGCCCTGCTGCTGCACCTCGCCGTTGACGGCGAGCTCCTGCTCGCGCGCCGGCAGTCTCTGCGGCGGCGTCGGTGGCGGCAGCAAAAGGATCTGGGCGAGATCCGACATTCAGGCTCCCAATCGATGCCCAGGCGGCATCGGCTGGGACAAATCATCGGAGGATTTGCCTAGAATTTGATGAATGGAGTTAAGAACGCAAGGTGTGGAGATCACATTTCTCGCGATTCTGACTCCTTCACCTTTAATTTACCTTAAAGTCCCGAAACCCTTCTGGGATAAGGGTCCGGTTCGATTCCGCGCATTTAAGATTTGTTTAGGACTCTCCGGCGTAACCTTCCGCCTTAAACGCTCAAATCAAAATCGGGCAGTTTCGTTGGCGAAAACCGGGGCATGATTACGCTGGGACGACAGGCTCCGGAGACGGACGCCGTCGCACAACCTCTTCAATCGGACTGGGTTGCCCGCGCGGTGGAAGCCGCGGGCGATATCGCCTATCGCTGGGACATCCTCTCCGACGGCCTGACCTGGGGCAGCAGCCTGAAGGAGCTGCTCGGCGAGACCAACGACGAGATCCAGTCCGGCCACGGCTTCAACAACCGGATCCATCCCGAAGACCTGCCGATCCGCCTCAAGGCCTTGAGCGATCATTTCGCCGGCCAGGCGGGCTATGACTGCGAATACCGGCTGCGCAACAGCCAGGGCGGCGTCATCTGGGTGCATGACCGCGCCAATGCAACGGTCGACGGCGAGAAGACGCCGGTCGCGATGAGCGGCACCTTGCGCGTCATCACCCAACGGAAGCAGACCGAGGCGCGGCTCGAGCGTATCGCCAACTACGACGAGCTGACCGGCCATTTCAACAAGACCCGCCTGCGGGACGAGCTCGACCAGGCGCTGACCTTTGCGCGCCGCTTCTACGTGCCGGGCGCCTTCATGGTGATCGGCATCGACAAGCTCGCCATGATCAACTCCGCTTTCGGATACGAAGTGGGCGACGCGGTTCTGGTGGCGATCGGCCAGCGCCTCGACCGCTATGTCCGCTCGTCCGACGTCGTGGGCCGCCTGGGCGGCGACCGTTTCGGGGTCATTCTCTCGCAATGCCGCGAGGAGATGGTGGTCCATGCCATGGACCGCATCATCGACGGCATCCGCGAGGAGCCGGTGGAGATCGACGGCCAGTCGATCCCGGTTTCGGTTTCGATCGGCTGCGTGCTGTTCCCGGGGCTGGTGAACACCGCCTATGACGTGATGGCCAAGGCCGAGCTCTCGCTCAACTACGCCAAGCGCAACGGCCGGTCCTGCTTCAACACCTACCGCGTTTCCGAGCAGCAGGGCCTGGTGCACCGCCACGCCATGGATATCGGCGCCCAGGTGCAGAACGCGATGCGCGACCATCGCCTGCTGTTCATGTACCAGCCGATCGTCCATGCCGAGACGCATGAGGTGGTGAAGTACGAGGCCCTGCTCCGCATGCGCGACGACAAGGGCGCCATCGTTCCGGCCGGCGCCTTCATCCCGGTGATCGAGCAGCTCGGCATGGCCCGCGCGCTTGACCGCTATGTGCTCGACATGGCGGTGGACGAGCTGCGCGAGGCGCCGGACACGACGCTCGCCATCAACATTTCCGGCCTCACCGCCTCCGACCAGTCCTGGCTGCGCGCGCTCATTTCCGCGGTGCGCTCGACTCCGCAGATCGCACCCCGCCTGGTGGTGGAGATCACCGAGACCGCGGCCCTGCACGACATCGAGGAATCCGCGCGTTTCGTGAACGTGGTGCGGGATCTCGGCTGCCGTGTGGCGATCGACGATTTCGGCGCCGGCTTCACCTCGTTTCGGCACCTGAAGGCGCTGACCGTCGACATGGTGAAGATCGACGGCTCCTTCGTGCTCAACCTTTCGCGCAATGTCGACAACCAGCTGTTCGTCCGCAATCTCATGGGCCTCGCCGCGACCTTCGGCCTCGAGACCGTCGCGGAATTCGTCGAGAATGCCGAGGACGCGGACTTCCTGCTGAAGGCCGGCGTCGGCTATCTCCAGGGCTACTACTTCGGCCGTCCGTCGCTGAAGCGGAACTGGCCGACCGGCACCAGCATCGCGCCGATTTCGCTGGTCGCCGAATAAGGATTGCGCCGCCCCTCTCATCATGCGGCTTGCGCTGCGGGTCGCTCTCTGCTTTTTCTCCCCAATGACATCGACAAGCGCCGATGAGCGCGGCTTCGGCATCTATGTGCATTGGCCGTTCTGCCGCGCCAAATGCCCCTATTGCGACTTCAACAGCCATGTGCGCGAGGCGATCGATCAACGCCGCTGGCGCGATGCGCTGCTGGCGGAGCTCGCGCATTACGCCGAGCAGACCCAAGGGAAAACCGGGGGAAGAACCGTCACCAGCATCTTCTTCGGCGGCGGCACACCGTCGCTGATGGACCCGGAGACCACGGCGGCCTTGATCGACGCGGTCAAGGCGCACTGGTGGACGGCAGCGGATCTGGAGATCACGCTGGAGGCCAACCCGACCTCGGTCGAGATCGAGCGTTTCCGCAGCTTTCGCGATGCCGGCGTCAACCGGGTCTCGATCGGCGTGCAGGCGCTGGACGACCAGGTGCTGAAATTCCTCGGCCGGCAGCACAATGCCGGCGAGGCGGTCCGCGCGCTGGAGATCGGGCGCGCCACCTTCCCGCGGCTTTCCTTCGACCTCATCTATGCGCGGCCGGGACAGAGTCTCGACGCCTGGCGGAGCGAGCTCGGCACTGCGCTCGATCTCGCCGACCGGCATATCTCGCTCTACCAGCTCACCATCGAGCCCGGCACCGCCTTCGAGCAGCGGGTCGCGCGCGGCGACTTCAAGACCTTGCCGGAAGAGGAGCAGGCGACGCTGTTCGATTGGACCTCGGCGCGGCTGGAACGCGCCGGCATGCCTGCCTACGAGATTTCCAACCATGCGCGGCCCGGCGAGGAGTCGCGGCACAACCTCACCTATTGGCGCTATGGCGACTACATCGGCG
>JAYSFH010000326.1:0-4946 GCA_041913405.1 Dongia sp.
CTGGGCTCGATCCTGCTGAACAACCTGCGGTTCGGCCGCTACCTCTTCGCCATGGGCGGCAATCCTGAGGCCGCGAACCTGGCCGGTATCGACATCCGGCGGATGACCTTCTGGGTCTTCGTGCTGATGGGGGCACTCTGCGGCATTGCCGCCGTCATCGCCTCGGCGCGCCTGCAATCCGCCGGCAACTCGATCGGCACCAACGACGAGTTGAAGACCATTGCCGCCGTGGTGATCGGCGGCGCCTCGCTGACCGGCGGATCGGGAACGATCATCGGCGCCATCATCGGCGCGGTTGTCATCCAAAGCCTGCAGAGCGGCATGTCGTTGCTGGGTTTCGACGCCTCGCTGCAGAACATCGTCACCGGCCTCGTGCTGGTCGTGGCGGTCTATGTCGACATGCTTTATCGGAGGCGGCGCGGCGTATGACGGAGCAAGCTCAAGTAACGCAGGCAAGGCCGCCGCTGGTCGAGATGCGGCACGTCTCGGTCAGCTTCGGCGGCATCCGCGCGGTCGATGATTGCTCGATCGACCTCTATCCGGGCGAGGTGGTGGGCCTGGTAGGCCACAACGCCGCCGGCAAGTCGACCCTGATCAAGGTGCTGTCCGGCGCCTATCACGCCGATGCCGGCGAGATCTGGATCGACGGCAAGCTGGCGCCGATCCACAACGCCCGCGACGCGCGGAACTACAACATCGAGACCATCTACCAGACCCTGGCGCTGGCCGACAATCTCGACGCCTGCGCCAACCTGTTCCTCGGCCGCGAGCTGGTGCTGACCGGCGGCCTGCTGGACGAGGCGGCGATGGAGGATGCCACCCGCAAGGTGATGAAGCGCCTCAACCCCAACTTCGTGAAGTTCCACGCGCCGGTCTCGGTGCTGTCCGGCGGACAGCGGCAGTCGGTGGCGATTGCCAGGGCTGTGCATTTCAACGCCCGCATCCTGATCATGGACGAGCCGACGGCGGCGCTCGGCGTCCAGGAGGCGCGCGGCGTCCATGAGCTTATTCGGCAGCTGCGCAGGGAAGGGCTCGGCATCTTCCTCATCAGCCACGATCTGCATGACGTCTTCGACCTCTCCGACCGGATCAGCGTGATGAAGAACGGCAAGATGGTCGGCACCGTGCATACCAAGGACGTCACCAAGGACGACGTGCTTGGCATGATCATTCTCGGCAAGCTGCCGGCGGGCGCGGTCGCCGGGAACGCCTAGAGCCACATCGGCAGGATCGACGCCACCAGCAGCAGCGCAAGTGCGACGTTGACCACGCGCCATTGCCGCTCGGTCGTGAACAGCCGCGCGAGAATCTGACCGCCGCTGCACCAAAGCAGCAGTGACGCAATCGAAGCGATCCCGAATACGGCGGCCAGCAGCAAGCCGAGCTGCACCGGGTCGTCGGCCCGCGCGCTATAGGCGCCGGCGGCGCCGACCGCCAGGGTCCAACCCTTCGGGTTGCTCCAGAGCAGCAGAAACCCGCCGCCGAAGCGAATCGGCCGCTCGCGCGCGGCGCCGTTGTTGTCCGGCGCGCCGCGGCGACCGATGGTCCAGGCCAGCCAGAGCAGATAGGCGCTGCCGATCAGGCGCAGCCAGAGTTGCAACCCCGGCCAGGACATCACCAGCGCGCCGAGCCCGCCCGCGACCACGCCCACCAGCGAAGCCAATCCCGCGGCAATGCCGAACAGCAGAGGCAGGCTGCGCGCCAGACCGAAACGCATCCCGGATGCGGTCGCCAGCGTCGTGGCCCCGCCAGGGGAGGCCGTGGCGATCACCGCGAAGGTCGCCAGTGAGAGCCAGAGCTCGGACATCATATCTCCTTCATCAGACCTGCGGCGTCTCGCCGGCGAGCACGCGGGCAAAGACCGGCATGTCGACGTTGCCGCCGGAAAGGATCACGCCGATGCGGCGTCCCTTCTGCTTGTCGCGCTCCTGGATCAGGGCGGCCAGCGCTGCGGCCCCGGCGCCTTCGGCCATGTTATGCGTCGCCGTGTAGTAGAGGCGGATCGCCGCGGCGATCTCGTCCTCGGTCACGCGCAGGATCCGCGTGGCACCCTTGGCGATGATCGCCAATGCATCCGGCTGCGGGTCGCGGCAGGCAAGACCGTCCGCGAAGGTGCGCGCGGTCGCGGTCGGCACCGGCTTGCCGGCTGCGAAGGAGAGGGCGACCGCCGGCGCGTTCTCCGCCACCACGCCGATGATGTCGGTCGTGAGGCCGAGCAGGTCCCGCGCGGTGATCGCGGCGCAGATCCCGGAGCCCATGCCGATCGGCACATAGAGGACGTCGAGATCGCGATGTGCGGTGAAGAGCTCCAGCGCCGCGGTCGCGACGCCGCGCACCAGATCGGCATGGAAGGAGGGGACATAGTGATAGCCGCGCTCGCGCTCGATCTCGGCGGCCTTGCCACGGCTCTCGTCGAAATCGCGGCCGGAGATCACCACCTCGCCGCCCAAGGCCGCCATGGCCGCGTTCTTCTCGACCGAATTGCCCTCGGGCACCACCAGCACGGCGTGAACGCCGAACTTCGCCGCGGCCAGGGCCACCGACTGGCCATGGTTGCCGCGGGTCGCGGTGACAACGCCCATCGGCAGCTTGCCCGCGCGGCGCAGCGAATCCATGTAGACCAGCCCGCCGCGTACCTTGAAGGCGCCGGTCGGCGTGTGGTTCTCGTGCTTCACCACCACCGGGGCGCCGATTGCCTGGGCGAGCAGGGGCCAGGCGAAGCTCGGCGTCGGCGGCACGGTCTGGTGCACCAGGGCGGCGGCGTCGTTGAGCGCGTCTCGGCTGAACAGGGTCATGCGCGTCCTTCCATCGGGGCGAAGTAGCAGGCGCCGGCCGGCGCCGCTTTCAAGAATCTGACCCAAAGCGCGGCGCTCCGGTAGCGCCGTTGCGGCCGCCTCCGTTAGGATCCGCCCATGGACGGATTTCGTTGCTTCGAACAGCCCGGCCGCTGGCGGGTCGAGCTCCTGCCGAAGAACGGCTATGAGGCGCGCTACACCGCCGCCGCGCCGGTGATCGGCTTCGCCTTCGATCCCCAGGTCGGCATCCATGCCTTCGGCACCGATCGCCGCAGCGGCTATCGCGCGAGGCCGAACGGCCTCGCCTTCGTGCCGGCGGGCTGCGACGTCTATTCCAGTTCGGAGGCCGGCGGTGAGTATCTGAAGATCACCGTCGGCGCGGCGACCGCCGCCCCCTGGGGCTGGAATCGCCGCTTCAGCGATACCACCGATCCGTCGGCGATCGCGGCGGCAACCGCGCTGCGGCGGCTGCTGTTGTCCGGGCAGGCCGATGCGCTTGTCTGCGAGCAGCTCGTCCATAACCTGGAAGCGCGGGCCGCGGCGATGCTGGCACTGCAGCCGGGCAGGGCGGAAGGCTGGATGACGCCGCAACGCCTGCGGCGCATCGACGAGCTGATCGAGGCGCGGCTCGACGCCCGGCTCACCGTGCAGGACCTCGCCGAGGCACTCGACCTCTCGGTCGGCTTCTTCGCCCGCGCCTTCAAGCGGGCGACGGGCAAGTCCCCGCACGACCACATCATCGACCGGCGGATCGCCCGCGCGCGCTTGCTGCTGCGCGACCGGGAGCTCGGATTGGCGGCGATCGCGCTGGCTTCCGGCTTTGCCTCTCATGCCCATATGACGGCGACGTTTCGCAGCCGCCTCGGCATTTCCCCGCAGGTTCTGCGCTAATTATTTTCTGTGCCGCAACGCGGCGATTCCCGTGAATGCTGCAAAACGAGCCGCTTGCATCGGCAAGCTGATCTGGGTTCTTAATCCCATAATCTGGGATTGGTAACGCAAATTTAAGAGCCGTCGCGTAGGATAATCATCACAATACTCGAGAATCCCGCTGCGCCACCTGGTAACCCCTGCCTGGTCCCGCAGCTTGGCGAAGTCCCCAGAGCGCTTGCCTCCCAAGGGCGGTGCTCGGTACCGCCGGCCATCCCCCGCCTCTCCCCAAGGCGCGGACCCATTGGCCGGCGGTTCCCCTTTTCAGCATCCAACACCGCCTCTGCGGTCTTTTTTGCTGCAGTGCGTTGACGTGTTTTGACTTGCGTACCTCAGTCGAGGTTTGCAGAGTGTCGGCCATGATCGAACGGCCGATGCGGATGACCTTGTCGGATGTAGCACGCGAGGCGGGGGTGAGCCTCGCCACCGTCGATCGCGTCATCAACCGTCGGCCCGGCGTCTCTTCGCGCTCGGTCTATGCGGTCGAGCAGAGTCTGGAAAAGCTCGGCTACCGCCCCGATCCCATCGCCGCCAAGCTCGCCCGCCGTTCGGTGCAGCGCTTTTGCTTCGTGCTCCCCGCTGGCAACAACACTTTCATGCGCCTCCTGGCCGAGCAGGTCGAAGCGGCGCGCAGCTGGCTCGCCAACCAGCGCGCCGTTGCCGACGTGATTTGGACCGACGTGTTCGATCCCGCGGCCCTGGCGAAGACGCTCGACGGCATCGACGACTCCTATGAAGGCGTCGCCGTGGTGGCGCTCGACCATCCGATGGTGCGCCAGGCGATCGACGACCTCGACGCGCGCGACATCGAGGTCGTAACCCTGGTCTCCGACGTGCCCGGCTCGAAGCGCGCGCATTTCGTCGGCATCGACAATTCCGCGGCCGGTCGCACCGCGGCGACCTTGCTCGGCCGTTTCGCCGGGGGACATTTCAACACCGGGCGCGACGGCCCGGTCGCGATCCTCGCCGGCAGTCTCTCGCTGCGCGATCATGCCGAGCGCATCTACGGCTTCCAGCAGGTGCTCGCCGCCGACTATCCGCACTTGGATGCGCTCGCCGTGCGCGAGGGCCGGGACGAAGGCGACCGCGCCCGCGCGGTGGTCGATGCCTTGCTCGCCGAGCATCCGGACCTGGTCGGCATCTACAACGCCGGTGCCGGCAATCGCGGCGTCGCCGAGGCATTGGAGACGGCCGGCCGCGCCCGCGACGTGATCTTCGTCG
>JAYSFH010000327.1:0-4919 GCA_041913405.1 Dongia sp.
CCTTTCCGCCTGTAACCCGACCGTGAAGGTCGAGGCGCCCGATAAACCGATCGTGATCAACCTCAACGTCAAGATCGAGCAGGAAGTCCGGGTCAAGGTCGACAAGGATGTCGAGAGCCTGGTGAACAACAACCCGAACCTGTTCTGACCTTCAGGCGACAAGAAGAACCGTGATGACACAGACTTCGCATTCCTTCATGACCTGGCTCCGCGCCGCGGCGGCTTTCCTTTGCCTGGCGCTGACGGTGGGCGTCGCGCAGGCGGACTCGCTGGATGACGCGCGCGCGGCCGGCCTGCTCGGCGAACGGCCGGACGGCTATGTGGACGTGGTCAACCCGGGCGCCAGCGCGGACATTCTGAGCCTGAAGGAGCAGATCAACGCCCAGCGGCGGAAGATCTACCAGCAGCTTGCCGGCGAGAAGGGCGTGCCGGTCGAGGAAGTGGGCGCGCTCGCCGCCGAGAAGACCATCGCCCAGAAGCTGAAGCCGGGCATGTTCTACATGAACAGCTCCGGCCAGTGGGTGCAGAAGTAGCCGCCCGCATCCAAGGCAATTGAGATGGCCGCCCTGCCCGGCTCCATCGACGAAGCCCAGGACCTGCTGAAGGCCGGGCATTACGTCGCTGACCGCAGTCTCGCAACCGCGGTATTCCTCTCGCTTAAGCTCGGCCGTCCGCTCTTTCTCGAAGGCGAGGCCGGCGTCGGCAAGACCGAGATCGCCAAAGTGCTGGCCGAGACCCTCGGCCGCAATCTGGTGCGCCTCCAATGCTACGAAGGCCTCGACATCGCGTCCGCAGTCTATGAGTGGAACTATGCGCGGCAGATGATCGAGATCCGCCTCGCTGAAGCCGCGCATGAAGGCGACAAGCAGAAGATCGCCGAAGACATCTTCTCCGAACGCTTCCTGATCAAGCGGCCGCTGCTGCAGGCGCTGGAGGCCGATCCCAAGGGCGCGCCGGTGCTGCTGATCGACGAGCTCGACCGCACCGACGAGCCGTTCGAGGCCTTCCTGCTGGAGCTGCTGTCCGACTTCCAGGTGACGATCCCGGAGATCGGCGCGGTGAAAGCCGCCGCCAAGCCGATCGTGGTGATCACCTCGAACCGGACCCGCGAGATCCACGACGCCTTGAAGCGGCGCTGCTTCTACTACTGGGTCGATTATCCGGATTCCGAGCGCGAGCTTTCGATCCTGCGCACCAAGGTGCCGGCAGCCGGCCTCGACCTCTCGAAAGAGGTCGTCGCCTTCGTGCAGAAGCTCCGCAAGCGCGATCTCTTCAAGCTGCCGGGCGTCGCCGAGACGATCGACTGGACCGACGCCCTGGTGCAGCTCGACCAGGTGGCACTGACCAGCCCGGCGATCGACAGCAGCCTCGGCGCGCTGCTCAAGTATCAGGACGACATCGCGCGGATCCGTGGCACCGAGGCCGCTTCGATCCTGGAACAGGTGCGCGCCGACCTCGCCGCCGAGAAGGCGGCCAAGCTGCTGCAGCACTGATGGCCGGGGAAAGCCCCAGGCGCAGCCGGCTCGCCCAGAACATCCTGCTGTTCGCCCGCACGCTGCGGGCCGCCGGCCTGCCGATCGGACCGGGCAAGGTCATCGACGCGGTCGAGGCGGTGAAGGCCGCCGGCATCGGCACCCGCGACGACTTCTACTGGACCCTGCACGCGGTCTTCGTGCAGCGCCGCGAGCAGCGCGAGATCTTCGACCAGGCCTTCCACATCTTCTGGAAGAACCCGCAATTCCTGCAGCGGATGATGTCGCTGCTGCTGCCGCAGTTCCAATACGACAAGTCGGGTGAGGAGGAGGAGCGCGAGGAGCTCGCCGCCCGCCTCGCCGAGGCCCTGCAGGGCGACCGCGCCGGCAGCATGGACGACATGCCGGCCGACGAGGAAGAGGTCGAGATCGACGCCGCCATGACCTTCTCCGGCCGCGAGATGCTGCAGGAGATGGACTTCGAGAAGATGACCAACGCCGAGCTGGCCGAGACCAAGAAGGCCATCGCCGGCCTGCGGCTGCCGATCATGGAAGTGCCGACCCGCCGCTTTGCTGCGGATTCCCGCGGCCGCCGCGTGGACATGCGTGCGACCTTGCGCGCCAGCCTGCGCAATGCCGGCGCCATTCCGCTGAAGCTGAAGTCGCCGAAGTACCGGCACCCGCCGCTGGTGATCCTCTGCGACATCTCGGGCTCGATGAGCCGCTATTCGCGCATGGCGCTGCATTTCGTGCATGCGATCACCAACGACCGCGACCGGGTCCATACCTTCCTGTTCGGGACCCGGCTCACCAACATCACCCGGGATCTCCGGCACCGCGACGTGGACGTTGCCCTGGACCGGGTCGGTGCCCATGTGAAGGATTGGTCGGGCGGGACCCGGATCGGGCATTGCCTGCACGACTTCAACGTGAAATGGGCGCGGCGGGTGCTGGGCCAGGGCGCGGTGCTGCTGCTGATCACCGACGGCCTCGATCGCGAGGGCGTGGAAGGGCTGGAAGACGAGATGATCCGGTTGCAGAAATCCTGCCGGCGGCTGATCTGGCTCAATCCCCTGCTCCGCTACGATGCCTATCGGCCGCAGAGCCAGGGCGCCAAGGCGATGATCCGCCACGTTGACGATTTCCGCCCGATCCATAATCTCGACAGCATGCAGAGCCTGGCCGACGCGCTCGGCAAGGCGACCATGCGCAGCGAACGGCCGCAGGGTCAGGAAACGAGGGCAGCATGACGGACGAACAGGAAGTGCTGGAAGCCGCGGCGCAGTGGCGGCGCGAGGGCAAGGGCGTGGCACTCGCCACCGTGACCGCGACCTGGGGCTCCTCGCCGCGCCCGGCCGGATCGCAGCTGGTGATCTCGACCGACGGCAAGATGTTGGGCTCGGTCTCCGGCGGCTGCATCGAGGGCGCCGTCTTCAAGGAGGCGCAGGAGGTGATCGCCGACGGCAAGCCGCGCCTGCTGGATTTCGGCATCACCAACGAACAGGCCTGGGAAGTCGGCCTCGCCTGCGGCGGCAAGCTGCAGGTCTTCGTCGAGAAGGTGGATTGAGCGCGCCATGAAGATCGAGACCGTCGAGAAGCTACTCGATCTCAAGGCCCGCAAGCAGCAGGTGGCCCTGGTCACCGACTTGGCGAGCGGCGCGCAGGATCTCTTTACTGAAGGCCATCCTGCGCCGTTGCTCAATCTCTCGCCGGACGCCGCCGAACAGGTCGCGCTGGCGATCCGCGAGGACCGCAGCGCCGAGATCGCGCTTGACGGCCGGAAATGCTTCATCCAGGTCCACAACCCGGCGCCGCGGCTGATCATCATCGGCGCCGTGCACATCTCCCAGGCCCTGGCGCCGATGGCTGCGATGGCCGGCTATGCGGTGACCGTAGTCGATCCCCGCCGCGCCTTCGCGACCGAGGATCGCTTTCCCGGCGTGACCTTGAGCGGGGAATGGCCGGACGAGGCGATGACGAAGCTCAGCCCCGACGTGCGCACCGCCATCGTGACCCTGACCCATGACCCGAAGCTGGACGATCCGGCGCTCTCTGCCGCGTTGAAGTCGCCGGCCTTCTATATCGGCGCGCTGGGCAGCAAGAAGACCCACGCGGCGCGCCTCGGGCGGCTGACCAAGGCGGGCTTTAGCGAAACCGACATCGAGCGCATTCACGGTCCGGCCGGCCTCGACATCGGCGCCAAGTCTCCGGCCGAGATCGCGGTCTCGGTTCTCGCCCAGCTCACCGCAGCCCGCCGCAATCGGCAAAGCCGAAGAGCATGATCTTCGGCGACCTGCCCATCGGCGAGTGCGCCGGCACGATCCTGGTGCATACCCAGCGCTTCAACGGCGAGGCCTTCAAGAAGGGCCGTCGCTTGACTGCCGAAGACGTTGCGCGACTGCAAGCGGCCGGATTGACCAAGCTCACCGTCGTGCGTTTGGAAGCCGACGACGTGCCGGAGGACCGCGCCGCGGCCGAGCTGGCGACGGCCCTGGTCGCGACAAATCTGCGGCTCGATCCCTCCTTCACCGGCCGCGCCAATCTTTACGCCAAGGCGGACGGCGTGTTCCTGCCCGATGTCGCCCAGGTCGATCGCATCAACCAGGTGAGCGAGGACATCACCCTCGCCACCCTGGCGCCCTATTCGCCCGTCACCGTGGGCCAGATGGTGGCGACGGTGAAGATCATCCCGTTTGCCGTGAAGCGCGTTGAGCTGGAGCGCTGCGTCGCCCTGGCGCGGCAAAATCACAGCCTGCGCCTGTGGCCGTATCGCGCGCGCCGGGTGGCGCTGATCCAGACCCAGCTTCCCGGCATGAAGCCGAGCCTGTTCGACAAGGCCGTGGGCGTGATGAACGAGCGCCTCGCGGCCTTCGGCAATCCGCCGGTCGCCGACAGCCGCGTCGCGCATGACAGCGCCGCGCTGACCGCGGCGATCAAGGCAGCCCAGGATGCCGACCTCGTCCTGGTCATGGGCGCCTCAGCCATCGCCGACCGGCATGACGTGATCCCGGCGGCGATCGAAGCTTCGGGTGGAACGATCACCCGCTTCGGCATGCCGGTCGATCCCGGCAACCTGCTGGTGCTCGGCGAACGGGGCGGCAGGCCGATCGTCGGCCTGCCCGGCTGCGCCCGCTCGCCGAAGATCAACGGCTTCGACTGGGTGTTGCAGCGCCTGCTGGCTGACATCCCGGTCGGCAACGCCGACATCGCCGCGATGGGCGTCGGCGGCCTCCTCGGCGAGATTCCGAGCCGCCCGCAGCCGCGCGACAAGCGACCGGAGGAAGCCACCGTCCCCGGCAAGCCGATCGTCGCCGCGGTCATCCTCGCGGCCGGACGCTCCAGCCGCATGGGACGCAACAAGCTGCTGCTTGATCTCGATGGCAAGCCGATCCTCTGCCATGCGGTCGATCAGGCACTCGGCGCCGGCTTGAGCGAGATCGTCGTGGT
>JAYSFH010000328.1:0-1344 GCA_041913405.1 Dongia sp.
GGGATCGCCAGCGGCACCAGCCCGATGATGAGGAGGATGCCCGTCAGGTCGACCCGCCAGCGCTCCTCGATGGGGTAGCGGCCGTACATGAACTGGGCGAACTTCGCCCGGACGAAGATCCAGCAGGCGCCGGCATTGGCGCGGCAATCGGCGAATTGCGGCGGATGATCCGCGGCCCCCGCCGCCAGCGGCGGCACCGCCCAGGTTGCGTCGAACACCGCCCAGGCCAGGAACGGCGGAATGATGAGGTAGAGGACATAGAGCGCCAGCACCGTCAGCAGCGCGTTGGTCCAGCTGGAGAACAGGTTGTGCCGCAGCCAGCCGATGGCGCCGGTCTCCATCGTGGGCGGCGGCAGGCTGGGGCGCAGCCCCGGCTCCATCTGGGCGTTGAGGTTGTTGTTGGCCTCGATATTCACCCCCGTATTCGCCATGGGCCTAGCGCTCCACCAGCGCGACGCGCTTGTTGTACCAGTTGAGCACGGTCGAGATGGCGAGGCTGACGCCGAGGTAGAAGACCATCATGATCGCGATGCACTCGATCGCCCGCCCGGTCTGGTTCTGCGAGGTGCCGATCACCGCGAACAGGTCCGGATAGCCGATGAAGCCCGCGAGGGTCGAGTTCTTCACCACGTTCAGATACTGACTGACCATCGGCGGGATGACGATCCGCTGGGCCTGCGGGATCACCACCAGCCGCAAGGTCCAGCTCGGCTTCAGCCCGAGCGCCAGCGAGGCCTCGGTCTGGCCATGGCTGATCGCCAGGATGCCGCCGCGGATGATCTCGGCGATGAAGGCGGAGCTGTTCAGCCCCAGGCCGACGATCAGCGCCACGACCTCCGGCTGGAAGGCGAGGCCGCCGCTGAAATTGAAGCCGCCGAGCACCGGCACGTCCCATTCGACCGGGTGCCCCATCACCAGGCTGACCAGGGCCGGAACGCCGAGGATCAGCAGGATCGACGCGGTGACCGCGGGAAAGCGCTGGCCGGTCAGCTCCTGGCGCCGGCGCGCCCAGCGCCGCAGGAACACGCTGGCCACCACGGCGATGACGAAGGCAACGAAGACCACGCCGGCGCCGGGTTGGAGCACCGGGTCGGGGACGTAGAGTCCCTTCTTGTTCAGGAAGATCACGTTGAAGATGTTGAGGCTGCTCTTCACCGCCGGCAGTGCGGCGACGACGGCGGAGTACCAGAACACCAGCTGCAGCAGCAGCGGCGTGTTGCGCAGCGCCTCGATATAGGTCGCGGCGAGCTTGGCCACCAGCCAGTTGTTGGAGAGCCGGGCGATGCCGATCACCAGGCCGAGCACGGTGGCGATCACCGCGGTGATCGCCGCGGCCAGCAACGT
>JAYSFH010000328.1:1354-4886 GCA_041913405.1 Dongia sp.
CCCCGCGGCCGCGCTGGGGGGCGCCCCCCGCCCGCACCCCCGCGGCCAGCAACGTGTTGAGCGCGCCGACCAGCAGGATCCGGCTGATCGGCGAATCCAGGGTCACCGAGATGGCCGCAAAGCTGAGCTGGAAGCCGGCCGGGCCGTCCAGGAAGCGGAAGCTCATCGGCACGCCGAGGCGTTCCTGGTTGGTCAGCAGGTTATCGATCAGAAACCAGACGATGCCGATCAGGACCAGCCCGACGATGGCCTGGGAGGCGATGCCGCGCTTGCGCTCATCGCGCCACCAGGGCGTCACGGTCGTGGTTTGATCGCGGGAGCCTTGAACGTCTGCCGTCACTTCAGGTCTCCCGATTGGATGGACCTGTAAAGATAAGGCCAGCGCCCGGCGGGCTAAGCCGGGCGCTGGTCGCCGAGTTCATCAGCTCAGTTGTACGGCGGCGCGTACTGCAGACCGCCCTTGCTCCAGAGCGCGTTCAGGCCGCGCTCCAGCTTCAACGGGGTCTTGGGGCCGACGTTGCGGTCGAAGATCTCGCCGTAGTTGCCGACGGCCTTGATCACGTTGTAGGCCCAATCGTTGGTCAGGCCCATTTCCTCGCCCAGCTTGTCGGTGATGCCGAGCATGCGCTGGATCTCCGGGTCGGCGGTCTCGGTGCCGGCGGCGTTCTTCGACTTCACTTCGTCGATGTTCGCCTGGGTGATGCCCTTCTCTTCGGCGATCAGGGTGACGTAGTGCGTCCAGCGCACGATGTCGCCCCACTGGTTGTCGCCATGGCGCACGACCGGACCGAGCGGCTCCTTGGAGATGATCTCCGGCAGGATGATGTTGTCGTCCGGGTTCTTCAGCGCGGTGCGCTCGGCCGCGAGGCCCGAGGCATCGGTGGTGTAGGCGTCGCAGCGGCCTTCGTCATAGGTGCCGCGGGCCTGGTCGTTCTCCTTGAACTTCACCGGCTTGATGCCGAGGTTGTTCACCTTGTCGAAGTCGCCGAGGTTCTTCTCGGTCGAGGTGCCTTCCTGCACGCAGACCGTGGCGCCCTTCAGCTCGAGCGCGCTCTTCACGCCGAGCTCCTTCTTCACCATGAAGCCCTGGCCGTCATAGAAGTTGACGGTGACGAAATCGAGGCCGAGGCCGGTGTCGCGGTGGAGAGTCCAGGTCGAGTTGCGGGCCAGCATGTCGACTTCGCCGGACTGCAGCGCGGTGAAACGCTGCTCGGCGTTCAGCGGCTTGTACTCAACCTTGGTGGGATCGCCGAACACCGCGGTGGCGACGCCCTTGCACAGATCGATGTCGAGGCCGGACCACTGGCCCTGGTCGTTCGGCGCGCCGAAGCCCGCGAGACCGGTGGTGACGCCGCAGACCAGCTTGCCGCGTTGCTTCACGGTCTCGAGCGTGGTCGCCTGCGCTGCTGCCGCGAGGCCGACCGTCAGCGCGGCTCCGGCAACGGCAAGACGGAAATAGTTCATGATCTACCCCTTCCCTGATGGTGGTGTTGTTTTAGCTTTTGTACGTTCGGTCCCCGTGGCGCTCCCTGTGCGCTTTTTTATGGGGATTTCAGCCACCTTTAACACAACCCGAACGGCTGCTACAAGTTTGTTGCCGGTCTCAGGACCGTTAATTAAATCGCTCACAGGCTAAGAAAAACATGGCTTCCAGCAGCGGCGGAAAGCGCCCCGGATCGCCCTCCAATGCCGACAAAAGTAGGGCTTGGCGGGACCGCACGAAACTGACTCATGCGGGCAATAGCCCCTTTGATAACCACGGTATCGTTAACCCGCCGGTCTATCACGCCTCGACTGTGCTCTATCGAACGGTCGAGGAGCTGCGCGTCAAGGAGCGGGCGCCGTACGAGCACGTCACCTACGGTCGGACGGGCACGCCTACCAGCTGGGCTTTCGAGGAGGCCGTCGCGGCCCTCGAGGAAGCCGATCGCGCCATCGCCATGCCGTCCGGCCTCGGCGCCATCGCCGGTGCGCTCTATGCGTTCTTGAAGGCGGGCGATCATGTGCTGATGACGGATACGGCCTATTTCCCGACGCGCAAACTCTGCGATCACCAACTCGCCAAGATCGGCGTCACCACCACCTACTACGACCCGATGATCACCGCGGATGCACTGGAGAGGCTGATCCGGGATAACACCCGCGTGATCTATCTCGAGAGCCCGGGCTCGCACACTTTCGAGGTGCAGGACGTGCCGGCGATTGCCGCGCTGCGGCATCGTGACCATGATCGACAACACCTGGGCTTCGCCGCTCTACTTCAAGCCACTGAAGCATGGCGTCGACCTCAGCCTGCATGCCGCGACCAAGTACATCGTCGGTCATTCGGACGTGATGATGGGCATCATCGCCATGAAGGACGAGCATTTCAAGACGGTGAAGGACCAGGTGCACGGCATGGGCTATTCGGTCGGCCCCGACGACGTCTATCTGGCGCTGCGCGGCTTGCGCACGATGAGTGCCCGCCTGGCGCAGCACCAGCAGACCGCGCTTCGCCTTGCCGACTGGCTGCAGAAGCGGCCGGAGGTCGAGCGGGTGCTGCATCCTGCCCTCCCCGGCACGCCGGGCCATGAATTCTTCAAGCGCGACTTCACCGGCTCCTCCGGCCTCTTTAGCGTGATCCTGAAGCCCTGCTCCGACAGCCAGCTCACCGCCATGCTCGACGGAATGCAGCTCTTCGGCATGGGTTATTCATGGGGCGGCTATGAGAGCCTGATCATCCCGTCCAACATCGGTCACGCCCGCACCGCGAAGCCCTGGAAGACCGACGGGCCGATGCTGCGCATCCATGCTGGGCTCGAGGATCCGGACGACCTCGTCGCCGATCTCGAAGCCGGATTCCAGCGACTGCGCTCCAATCTCCCCGGAGAAAGCGCCGCGGAATGACGGCAACGGAATTGCTCGACACCCTGGTCTTCGATCGCGACGGCCTGATCCCGGCGATCGCGCAGCAGCATGACAGCGGCGAAGTGCTGATGCTGGCCTGGATGAATCGTGCCGCGATCGACGAGACGCTGCAGACCGGTCGCGTCTGCTACTGGTCCCGCTCGCGCAAGAGCCTCTGGCGCAAGGGCGAGACCTCGGGCCAGGTGCAGCGCCTGGTCGAGTTCCGGGTCGATTGCGACAATGACTGCCTGCTGCTGCTGGTCGATCAGAAAGGTGTCGCCTGTCACACCGGCCGGCGCAACTGCTTCTTCACCGCGATCCGGGACGGCAAGGCCGAGACCATCACCGCGGTCGAGGTCGATCCCGCCAAGCTCTACGGCGCATAACGCCGTGTGGACGGAACCGCTCTCGCCCTTCGAGATCGAAGCGATGCTGCTGTCGCTCAAAGTGGGCATCTGGGCGACGCTCGGCCTGCTGCCGGTCGCGTTCGGCCTCGCCTGGCTGCTGGCGCGGCGCGACTTCTACGGCAAGCTGCTGCTCGACGCCGTGCTGCACCTGCCGCTGGTCCTGCCGCCGGTTTCGGTCGGCTTCATCCTGCTCATTCTCCTCGGCCGCAACGGCTGGCTGGGCCGACCTCTCGCGGACT
>JAYSFH010000329.1:0-4881 GCA_041913405.1 Dongia sp.
CTCCGCGCCGGCTGCAAGGGGAAGAAGAAGAAATGACGGCTCCCTTCCGCGTCGCGCTCTCCGGCGATTTCAAGAAGGCGGATGGCTCGCCGACCTTCCCGGATTTCGACGTCCAGCCGCTGATCGACACGAAGAACGTCGAAGTGGCCTATATCGGCGCCGACAGCCCCTTGAAGGCGGATGAACTCGCGGATTTCGACGCGCTGATACTGCTGGTGCCGCGTTTCGGCAGAGAAAGCATTCATCCGAATGGCCGGCTTTCGGTCGTGGCGCGCTTCGGCGTCGGTTATGACAGCGTCGACGTGCAGGCTTGCACCGATGCTGGGATCGCGCTGGCGATCACGCCGGACGGCGTGCGGCGGCCGGTGGCGGTCTCGATCATCGCCTTCATGCTGGCGCTGACCGGCAAGATGCTGATCAAGGACAAGCTCACCCGCGAGGGCCCGGACGGCTTCAACCGCCGCGGCCAGCATATGGGCGTCGGCCTGGTCGGCCGGACCCTGGGTGCGGTGGGCATCGGCAAGATCGGCGCCGAGCTCTTCCGGATGGCCAAGCCCTTCGACATGAAGTTCATCGCCCACGATCCCTTCGCCGACAAAGCCGTCGCCAAGGAGCTGGGCATCGAGCTGGTCAGCCTGGAAGACGTGTTCCGCCGCGCCGACGTGCTTTCGGTCAACTGCCCGCTGACGCCGGAGACGCATCACCTGGTGAATGCGGAGCGGCTGGCGCTTATGAAGCCGACCGCCTATCTCATCAACACCGCGCGCGGCCCGATCGTCGACCAGAAGGCGCTGACCAAGGTGTTGCAGGAGCGCAAGATCGCCGGCGCCGGGCTCGACGTCTTCGAGGTCGAGCCGGTCCCGGCCGACGAGCCGATCCTGAAGCTGGACAACGTGATCGTGGCACCGCACGCATTGTGCTGGACCGATCAGTGTTTTGCCGGCAACGGCGCCGCCGACGTGAAGGCGGTGCTGGACGTCATGAAGGGCCAGGTCCCGCGCGGCGTGGTCAATCGCGCGGTCCTGGATCAACCGCGCTTCAAGGCGCGGCTGGAGGCATTCAAGGCCCGCTACGGCGCTTAAAGACGCCGGCGGGTCTTCGAGGGGAGAGTCTCGCCGCAGCGATATGCGGCGCGATCGCGGCGGACGCAGGCGCGTCTCGCCAAACACTGGGAGGGTGCTATGAGTCTCGTCAAGAAGATGACCTGGGCGGGGGCCGTTGCGGGCCTCGCTCTCGCGGCCTGGTCGCAGGCGGCCAGCGCGCAAAGCGCAGCCGAGACCGCGGTCAAGGCGGCGCAGCAATACAAGGGCACGACCATCAACATCGTCTGGGAAGCGGGCCTGCAATCGCTGGACCCGAAGAACTTCTCCGGCCCGCTCTGGGAGAAGCTGACCGGCATTCACGTCAACGTGGTCGAGGTGCAGACTGCGGAGATGTTCACCAAGATCATGCAGGAATACCGGGCCGGCACCGGCGCCTATGACGCGCTGAACGTCATCCCGGCCTGGATGCCCGATCTCGCGCAGGCCGGCGCACTCGAGAACCTCGATCCCTATGTCGAGAAATACGGCTATGCCAAGGAACTCGAGACGATCGCGCCGATCTATCGCGACAACCAGATGAAGGTGAACGGGAAGATCTACGGCTTCCCGGACGACGGCGACGTCTTCGTCATGTACTACCGCAAGGACATCTTCGACGATCCGAAGATCAAGGAAGAGTACAAAGCGAAGACCGGCAAGGATCTCGCCGTGCCGACGACCTGGGCGGACTTTGCGACTGTCGGCCAGTTCCTGACCGACAAGCTGCAGCCCAACACCTACGGCGCCGCGTTCTTCCGCCAGCCGCCCTACACGATGTTCATGTTCGAGGAACGCTTCCGCACCGAGGGCGGCAAGTTCTTCGACGCGGACACGATGAAGGCGACGATCAACTCGGATGTCGGCGTCAAGGTTCTTACCGATATGCGCAACGAGAACAAGTTCATGCCGCCGGGAGTCGAGCAGTTCGGCTTCGTCGAGAACCTGGCCGCCTTCATGGCCGGGCAGACCGCGATGACCATCTCCTGGCCGCCCTACGGCCGCTGGGCCGCAGGCTATGGCACGGATGAAGAGGCGCTGAACTGGGTGCCGAAGTCCACCATCGCCGGCAAGGTCGGCTATGCCCTGCCGCCGGGAGGCCATCCGGAACTGGCCGCCGGTTTCGCGCTCTCGGTCGCCTCGACCTCCAAGAACAAGGATGCGGCCTATCTCTTCATCCAGTGGCTGAACTCGGAAGAGATCAGCAATCAGCGGGTGAAGCTGCCGACCGCGCTGCGCGATCCGTTCCGGACCGCGCAATACACAGATCCCGGCTATGAGGCGCTCTGGCCCGATGCCAAGGATTACCTGAAGACGCTGAAGGACGCCTCTGAAGTCGGCCTGCTGGACCTCTCGCTGTTGCAGACCGACAAGTACGAAGAGGTGCTGCGCCAGTCGATCGGCAAGCTCTGGGCCGGCGAGGACCCGAAGGCGATTCTGGACAAGGCCGCGGCCGATTGGGACGCGATTACAGCCGAGATCGGTGTCGACAAGCAGAAGGCGGTCTACGCGGATTGGGCGTCGAAGTCCGGCGCCTATCCGAAGTGATCGTTTGAGTATTGATCTGATGCAACGAGTGCGTGGCACCCCCTCCCAACCCTCCCCCGAAGTCGGGGGAGGGCTTTCTACCGTGTTTGCCACGAGGCGGGGGTGCCGCTGCTACGCCGCGTCCAATAAGAAACCGCGACCATGACCGCGACCATCCTCGACACCACTGCGCCGACCCGCGCGCCGGATCGGCATTTCAAATACTGGATCATCGCGCCGGCGATCTTCCTGCTGCTGCTGGTCGGCCTGTTCCCGCTGATCTATTCGCTGATCGTCAGCTTCCAGCACCTGACCATGACTGAGGCCGACACCTCCTTCGTGGGCCTCAAGAATTACGCGCATCTCTTCGTCGATACCCGGCTCTGGGAATCTCTGCTGCACACCGTGATCATCACGGTGATCGCACTGCCGCTGGAACTTATGTTTGGCCTGCTGATGGCGCAGCTGTTCCTCGAGCCGATGCCGGGACGGCAGGTCTTCGTCTCGCTGCTGGTGCTGCCCGTGGTGATCTCGCCGATCGTCGCCGGCGCCATCTGGCGGCTGCTGCTCGACAACCGCTATGGGCCGATCAACCAGATCCTGGGCTGGTTCGCGGGCCAGCCGGTGACCCTGCTCTGGAACATCAACCCGAACCTAGTCTACCCGGCGATCATCTTCTGCGAGATCTGGCAGTGGACGCCGTTCATGTTCCTGATCCTGCTGGCCGCGCTCTCCAACGTTGACAAGTCGCTGACCGAGGCGGCGGAGATCGACGGCGCCGGCTATTGGCGAGTCTTCGTCAAGATCGTGCTGCCGGCGATCTGGCCGGTGATGGCGATCGCGCTCCTGATCCGCGGGCTCGATCTCGTCCGCATCTTCGACATCATCTGGTCGCTGACCGCGGGCGGCCCCGGCACGATGACCGAGACGATCTCGATCTATGCCTATGTCCAAGGCTTCCAGCAGTTCGAGACCAGCTATACGGCCGCCATCGCCTTCCTGGTGATCGCGCTGCTGACGGTGATCGTCATCTGGGCGATCCGGCGCATGGGGCTGGCGAAATGAGCGCCCCGATGTCCGTTGGCGACACGCGTCCCCTGCTGCAGCGACCCGGCATCCGGCTGGCGATCCGCTACACGATTGCGATCCTGCTCACTATTGTCTTCGTCTTCCCGATCTACTGGCTGTTCATGATCTCGTTCAAGACGCCGGCCGAGATCTTCGCCTTTCCGCCCAAATGGTATGCCTCGCATTTCCAGTTCGGAAACTATGTCGGGCTGTTCAAGGACGGCGATGCGGTCTCGGTGCTGAACAGCCTGATCCTGGCCGGCACCAGCACGGTCATCGCCATGGTGCTCGGCACCATGGCCGCCTACTCCCTGGTACGGTTCAAGACCGGCGGCGAGAATCTCGCGGTCTGGATCATCTCCCAGCGCATGGTGCCGCCGATCGCGATCATCTTCCCGGTATTCCTGCTCTATGTCTTCTTCGGCTGGGTCGATACTTATCACGGCCTCATCATCCTCTACACCGCCTTCAACCTGCCCTATGTGATCTGGATGATGCGCGGCTATATCGAGGATATCCCGCTGGAGCTGGAAGAAAGCGCGCTGGTCGATGGCTGGACCCGCTGGCAGGTCCTGTGGCGCGTGGTCTTCCCGATGGCACGGACCGGTCTCTTCGCCACCGCGGTCTTCACCTTTGTCTTCGCCTGGAACGACTTCATCTTCGCTTTGGTCCTGACCCGGACCGAGGTCATCACCTACACGGTGCAGGTGACGCACTACTTCGGCGGCCAGTCCAACTTCTGGGCCAAGATCGCCGCCATGTCGGTGCTCGGCACCGCTCCGGTCTTCGTCGCAGTCGCCTTCATGCAGCGCTACCTGGTGCGCGGCATCTCCATGGGCGCGGTTAAGGGATAGCAATGTCGGATCTGAAGATCACCAAGCTGCATAAGCGCTACGGCCTCGTTCCTGCGGTCCGGGGCATCGATCTCGAAGTGCCTTCGGGCGAGTTCACGGTGCTGGTCGGACCTTCGGGCTGCGGCAAATCCACCTTGCTGCGCATGATCGCCGGGCTGGAGGAAATCACCGAAGGGACGATCGAGATCGGCGGCCGCGTGGTCAACCACGTCCGCCCGCGCGACCGCGACATCGCCATGGTGTTCCAGAACTACGCGCTCTACCCCTATATGAACGTGTTCGAGAACATCGCCTTCGGCCTGCGCGCCCGCAAGACGCCGAAGGACGAGATCGAGAAGCGCGTCCGCCGCGCG
>JAYSFH010000330.1:0-4863 GCA_041913405.1 Dongia sp.
TTTCGTCCGGCCGCCCGGAGCGCCGGGACTTCCCGGCGCAGTTGGAGAAGCTCGCGCAGAACCCGAGGGTCAAGGGCTTGCGCCGCATCCTGCACACCTCGCCCGACGAACTGAGCCAGGCACCGATCTTCACCGAGAACCTGCAGCGCCTCGCCGCGCATCGGCTGAGCTTCGATCTTTGCGTTCAGGCCCGGCAGCTGCCGCTCGCATTGCGGATCGCCCGGGCCTGTCCGGAGGTGTCATTCGTGCTCGACCATTGTGGCGTGCCCAATGTGAAGGACCGCGTGCTGGACCCCTGGCGTGCCGATATCGCGGCTATCGCCGCCGAGCCCAACGTCGCCTGCAAGATTTCCGGCGTGGTCGCCTATGCCGATCCGAACTGGACCGCCGACGACCTCCGCCCCTTCGTCGAGCATGTGATCGAGAGCTTCGGCTGGGATCGCGTGGTCTGGGGCAGCGACTGGCCGGTCTGCACCTTGACCGCCGACCTCGGCCGCTGGGTCGCCGCGACGCGCGCGATCATCGCCGGTGAAAGTGCCGACAATCAGGCGAAGCTGCTTCACGGCAACGCACGCCGCATCTATCGTCTCAACTGAGGGATTCCGATGAAACGCATGGGCTCCGTCCTCGGCCTCAAGGCCGACCAGATCGCCGAATACAAACGCATCCACGCCGCGGTCTGGCCCGAGGTGCTGGCCACGATCGCCCGCTGCAACATCAAGAACTACACGATCTTCCTGAAGGAGCCGGAGAACCTGCTGTTCGCCTACTACGAATATCACGGCACCGACTTCAAGGCAGACATGGCCAAGATGGCGGCGGACCCGAAGACCCAGGAATGGTGGGTGATCTGCGAGCCGATGCAGATCCCGCTCGAGACCCGCAAGCCCGGCGAATGGTGGGCCCAGATGGAAGACGTCTTCCACACCGACTGAGCCCGCCGGGAGGTTTCGGCTTGCCTCGATGTTTCATTCATGAATATATGATTTAAATAAGAACGGCCAATAAGGGCCGGTTTGGGAGGATTCCTTGGGCAGTTCGCCGGTTTCAAACCTGCGCCAGGCTTGGCCGCGCCCGAGCCGGCCGCGCCCGATCGTCATCATCGGCGCCGGCGGGATCGTCAACGACGCCCACCTGCCCGCCTATCGCCTGGCGGAGTTCCCGGTCGCCGGCATCTTCGACATCGACCGCGGCCGCGCCGAAGCCTTGGCCGTGAAATGGGGGCTGAAGGTCTTTGCGAGCCTCGCTGAAGCCGCCGCGGTCAAGGACGCCGTGTTCGACCTTGCGACCCCGCCCGCGGCGCATATCGATGTGCTCTCCGCCCTGCCCGAAGGATCGGCGGCGCTGATCCAGAAGCCGATGGGCCGCGATCTCGACGAGGCCACACGCATCCTGCAGCTCGCGCGCGACCGCAAGCTCACCGCCGCAGTCAATTTCCAGCTCCGCTTCGCGCCGATGATGCTGGCATTGGCGGACGCGCTGGAGCGGGGACTGCTCGGCCGGTTGATCGATGTCGAGATCCACCTCAACATCCTCACGCCCTGGCATCTCTTTCCCTTCTTGAAGGGCCTGCCGCGGATCGAGATCGCGGTGCATTCGATTCATTACTTCGATTTCATCCGCGCCCTGCTCGGCAACCCGACCGGCGTGTATGCCCGCACCATGGGTCATCCCCTCTCCGACATGGCGCAGACCCGCACCTCGGCCATCCTCGATTTCGGCGACCAGGTGCGTTGCACCCTCTCGATCAACCACGACCACGATTTCGGCCGGCGTTTCCAGGATTCCACCTTCCGCTTCGAGGGCGACCGCGGCGTCGCGGTGGTGAAGATGGGGATCCTGCTGAACTACCCCGAGGGCGAGCCGGACGAGCTCTGGATCTCCGAGAAGGGCAAGGATTGGCAACAGGTCCCGCTTGAGGGCCGCTGGTTCCCCCATGCCTTCGTCGGCAAGATGTCGAACCTGCAGCGCTTCGCCGCCGGTGAGGATCCGACCCTCATCTCTTCCGTCGAAGATGCCTGGCACACCATGGCGCTGGTCGAGGCCTGCTTCACCTCCAGCGCCGCGCCGGCCACGCCGGTGCCGACATCACCGAAAGCCTGACCATGTCCTACGATCCCCCGCTCGCCGGCCTCACCGTCCTCGATCTCAGCCAGTTCCTCTCCGGGCCCTATGCGGCGTTGCGGCTGATGGATCTCGGCGCCCGGGTGATCAAGGTCGAGCGGCCCGACGGCGGCGACCTCTGCCGCCGGCTCTACCTGAGCGACACCGAGATCGGCGGCGATTCGACCTTGTTCCACGCAATCAACCGCAACAAGGAAAGCCTCGCCCTCGATCTGAAGAAGCCGGAGGACCTGGCGGCGCTGAAGCAGCTCGTCGCCAGGGCCGACGTGCTGATCCAGAACTTCCGTCCCGGCGTGATCGACCGCCTCGGCCTCGACTACGCGCAGGCGCGCATGATCAACCCGCGCATCGTCTATGCCAGCATCACCGGCTATGGCGAGCATGGACCCTGGGTCGATCGGCCAGGCCAGGACTTGTTGGCCCAGGCGCGCTCCGGCGTCATGTGGCTGACCGGGGACGAGGATCAGGGGCCGGTGCCGATGGGCCTCGCCGTCGCCGACATGCTGGCCGGCGCCGACATCGCGCAGGGCATCCTCGCCGCCTTGGTGCGTCGCGGCGTCACCGGCCAGGGCGCCCATGTCCAGACCAGCCTTCTGGAAGCCCTGGTCGATCTCCAGTTCGAGGTGCTGACCACGCATCTCAATGACGGCGGCCGCCTGCCGAAACGCGCCAACTTCCGCAGCGCCCATGCCTATCTCTCGGCACCCTACGGCGTCTATGCGGCGAGCGACGGCCATATCGCCATCGCCATGACCCCGATCTCCAAGTTGATGGAGTTGATGCGCATCGATGCGCTGGCACCCTATGCCGGCGATCCGCAGAGCTGGTTCACCGAACGCGATGCCATCAAGCGGGTCATCGCGCAGCGTGTCGCCCAGCACGGCGTGGAGCATTGGCTGGCGATCCTGGAGCCGGCCGACATCTGGTGCGCCAAGGTGCTCGACTGGCCCGAGCTGCTGCAGAGCGAAGGTTTCCGCGCACTCGACATGCTGCAGACCGTGGAGCGCGACGACGGCGTGCGGATCCGCACCACGCGCTCGCCGCTGAGCATCAACGGCGAGCGTCCGCCGGTCTCGCGCGCCGCACCCAGGATCGGCGAGCACAATGCCAGGATCCGCGCCGAGTTCGGGCTCTGATCAATGCCGATCACGCTGAAAGGCATGACCTGGAGCCACCCGCGCGGCTATGACCCGATGGTCGCCTGCGCCAGGCTCTGGCAAGCGCAGACCGGCGTCACCGTCACCTGGGACCAGCGCTCGCTGCAGGATTTCGAATCCTTCCCGGTCGAGACGCTGGCGCGGGAATACGACCTCATCGTCATCGACCATCCGCATGTCGGCCAGATCACCGCAGAGAATTGCCTCGCCCCGCTCGACCTCCCCGGCCGCGCGGCCGAATGGGGGGTGCTGAGCCAAGGCAGCCTCGGCCAATCCTATCCGAGCTATCACTGGAACGGCCGGCAATGGGCCTTTCCCATCGACGCCGCGGCTCAGGTCCAGGCCTGGCGCCCCGACTGGCTCCCGGCGCCGCTCCGGACATGGTCCGAGATGCTCGACCTTGCGAAGCGCGGCCTGGTGGCGCTGCCCTTGCGGCCGCCGCATGCGCTGATGTCCCTCTTCACCCTGGCCGGCAATCTCGGCCGCGCTTGCGGGGTCGCCGGCCCCGACCTGATCGCGCCCGAGGACGGCATCGACGTCTATGATCGGCTCGCCGCACTCGCGGCGTGCGTCGATCCGCTCTGCTTTGAGCAGGATCCGATCGCCGTTTACGAGCGGATGGCACAGCCGGATTCGCCGATCGCCTGCGTGCCGCTCACTTATGGCTACGTCTCCTATGCTCGCGCGGGCTTCCGACCGGCGCGCATCGCCTTCGCCGACATTCCGGTGGCGGGCAACAGCGGCCCGATCGGATCGGCCCTGGGCGGCACCGGCATTGCGGTCTCGGCGCGCTCCACCCAACGCGATGCCGCGATCGACTTCGCCTATTGGCTGGCCAGTGCCGCGATTCAGGGCGGACCCTATGCGGCCGCCGGCGGCCAGCCGGGCCATGCCGCCGCCTGGGCTTCGGCGGAGGTCAACCAGCCTGTGGACGGCTTCTACGCAAAGACCCGCGCGACGCTGGACGGCGCCTGGGTCCGGCCGCGCCACGACGGCTACATGCGCTTCCAGGACCAGGCTTCCGAGCGCCTTCTCGCCGCGCTCAAGGCCCGAGAGCCGGCGCCGCGCGTCGTCGCCGATCTCAATGCGCTCTTCGCCGCCAGTTTCAGCTAGGATCTCTCCATGCACACGCGACCGCGCTTTTTCGAGGACTACCTGATCGGCGAGGAGCGGATCAGCCATGGCCGCACCATCACCGAGACCGACTTCGTCGTCCATGCCGGCCACAGCGGCGATTTCTTCCCGCATCACCTCGACGCCGAGTTCATGAAGACGACCGAGTTCGGCCAGCGCATCGCCCACGGCACCATGACCTTCGCGATCGGCATCGGCCTGACCGCAAGCGAGATCAACCCGCACGCCTTCACCTATGGCTACGAGCGTCTCAGGTTTCCGAAGCCGGTCTTCATCGGCGACACCATCCACACCGTGCTGAAGGTCACCAAGAAGGAACCCGACCCCAAGCGCGCGGGCTTCGGCAAGATCGTCGAGACCATCCGGGTCCTCAATCAGCGCGGCGAAACCGTGCTGGCTTGCGACCATATCCTGCTGGCGAAAATGAAGGGCGAGCGATCCGGACCTC
>JAYSFH010000331.1:0-3114 GCA_041913405.1 Dongia sp.
TTGTCGTCCTGCATGTCCTTGCCGTAGGTCAGCGGCAGTCCCTTCATCACGATCAGCAGCTGGGTCAGCATGCCGATCACATGTCCGGCCTTGGCGCGCACCAGCTCGGCGGCATCCGGGTTGCGCTTCTGCGGCATGATCGAGGAGCCGGTGGTGAAGGCATCCGACAGCGCGATGAAGCGGAAGCCGTCGCTGGTCCAGAGCACCATTTCCTCGGCGAAGCGCGAGAGATGGATGGCGATCAGCGACAGCGCCGCGAGGTATTCCAGCGCGAAGTCGCGGTCGGAAACGGAATCCAGCGAGTTCGCGGTCGGCCGGTCGAAGCCCAGCGCCTTCGCCGTCTGGTGGCGGTCGATCGGAAACGACGTGCCGCAGAGCGCGGCGGCACCGAGCGGAGACTCGTTCAGGCGCTTCCTGGCATCGGCGAGGCGCGAGACGTCGCGGCCGAACATCTCGACATAGGCGAGAAGATGATGTCCGAAGGTGGTGGGCTGCGCCGGCTGCAGATGGGTGAAGCCAGGCATCAGGGTCGAAGCGTGTTCTTCCGCGCGATCGATCAGGGCGCCGAGCAGATCCTTCAGGTCGAGGGTCACCTCGTCGCAGGCGCGCCGCACCCAGAGGCGGAAATCGGTCGCCACCTGGTCGTTGCGGGAGCGCGCGGTGTGCAGCCTTCCGGCGGCGTCGCCGATCAGCGCTTTCAGCCGCACCTCGATATTGGTGTGGATGTCCTCCAGCGCGGCGTCGAACTTGAAGTTGCCGGCATCGATCTCGGCGCGGATCGCCTCCAGGCCCTTGGCGATGGCGGCGCCGTCTTCCTTGCTGATGATGCCGCGGTCGGCCAGCATGGCGGCATGGGCCAGCGAGCCGGCAATATCCTCGCGATAAAGCCTTTTATCGACATCGATCGACGCGTTAATCTCTTGCATCACGGCCGAGGGGCCGGCGGCGAAACGCCCGCCCCACATGCGGGTTGCCGCCTCGTCAGCCCCTGCTGCGGCCGGCTTTTTAGGATTCTGTTGCGTCATGGTCCCGATCTTAACTCGTATTGCCCTTGGGCGTTTTATCCACCTTTCCGCCTTCGTCGCCATCGCCTTTTGGGGGGCGACGGCCGGCGCGGCGGAACCGCCCAAATTTGCCGGAATCTCCGGCGACTTTAGCCCGATCGACCCGCCGGAGCAAATCGCCGCCCCCAAATTCCAGGACAAAATGGGCCAGGCGGTCAGCCTCGACGACTTCAAGGGCAAGGTTGTGGTCCTGAACTTCTGGGCGACCTGGTGCCCGCCCTGCGTGGCCGAGATGCCGGCCCTGGACAAGCTGCAATCCGAGATGGGCGGCAAGGACTTCGCCGTGGTCGCGGTCTCGACCGACCGCCAGGGCATCAAGAAGTCGGCGCCGTTCTACCGTCGCGCCGGGATCAAGAATCTCGCCCTCTACAACGACACCCGCGGCAGCCTCCAGGAAGCCTTCCAGGCCCGGAGCCTGCCGCTCACCGTGCTGATCGACCGCGAAGGGCGGATGGTGGGGCGGATCGAAGGCGCGGCGCAGTGGGATTCGACGGAAGCCAAGGCGCTGATCGCGCATTATCTCAAGGGGAATGCTTCGTGAGGGCTGGCGCCGTGTTGCGCAGGCGCATCCTGGTGCCGCTGCTGATCGTCGTGCTGCTGGCGATCGGCGGGGGCGGCACCTGGTATTGGCAGAAGTCACAACCGACGGCGCCGGGCGGTGTGGCCGCGGGCGGGCTGCCCGAGGGCTTCAGGCCGATGGAACCGCCGCTGCAGATGGGCGGCTTCGCCTTCCAGGACGCCGACGGCAACACCGTGCGCCTCGCCGACTTCAAGGGCCGGCCGATCCTGTTCAACATCTGGGCCAAGTGGTGCGCGCCCTGCCTCGCCGAGATGCCTAAGCTCAACCAGCTCCAGGCCGAGACCGCGCCGGGCACGCTCGCCGTGATTGCAGTCGCGGTGGATGAGCCCGATCCCGAGAAGGTGCGCAACTTCCTCGCCAACCGGCGCTGGGATGCGCTGAAGCCCTATCTCGACCCGAAGAACGTCTTTGCGAAGGCCCTGGACATCAAGTCGATCCCGGTCTCGCTGCTGATCGACAGGAACGGCTTCGCGCTGGTGCGGGTCGATGCGCCGGTCGACTGGTACAGCGACGAAGCGATCCGCCTGCTGAAGCAGACGATCCTGACGAACGACCCCGCTGGATAGATCGCCCAATGCCTGGGCGGCGTCCCGCTTCATCGAGACGCTCAAGGCCGAGTGGCCGGACAGAGGTAATGGCGAAACTCACGTGCGACAAGGTCGCCTCGCCGCAACTCGAACAGCTACGCACCCGGGTCTGGACTGTGGAGAAGACCAGGCGGTGAAGACCGGGCAGTGACAGCTCCGGGCGTCTGGCATCGCCGCCACTAATCCTTATGATAGGATTGAGGGCCGGTGGATCGGAGCGATCCCCCGGTCGAACTGATTGAGTGGAACTCTGGTGACCATCCTCTTCGAATGCGGGATCGTGCTGATGCTGGTCCTGCTCAACGCCTTCTTCGCCATGTCGGAGCTCGCCATCGTCTCGTCGCGGCGGCCGCGGCTGCAGAAGCTCGCCGAGCGCGGGCATCGGGGCGCGGCGCTGGCGCTCAAGCTCTCCGAGGACCCGACCCAATTCCTCTCGGCGGTGCAGATCGGCATAACCTTGATCGGCATCGTCGCCGGCGCCTATTCCGGCGCGACGCTGGCTGAGCCCTTCGCAGCCACCTTGCGCGAGAGCTTCCCGGTGCTCGGCACCATGGCGGATGACGCGGCGCTGGTGATCGTGGTCTCGATCATCACCTATCTTTCGCTGGTGGTAGGCGAGCTGGTGCCGAAGCGGCTCGCCATGAACCATGCCGAGGGCATCGCCGTCGTGGTCAGCCGGCCGATCGCGCTCCTGGCCAAGATCGGAACGCCGGTGGTCTGGCTGCTGCAGCACTCGACCGAGCTGCTGGTGCGCCTGCAGGTGCCGGGGCCGTGGCATGGCTGGCAGTCGGCGGCGTGGGAGCCGCAGACGCCCATCGCCGCCCGGGCACCGGGCCGCTTCGTCGAAGCCGGCGCCCTGAACCGGCTGGAAAGCGGCGCCCAC
>JAYSFH010000331.1:3124-4849 GCA_041913405.1 Dongia sp.
AGCTGCTGGTGCGCCTGCTGGGCGGCGACAAGGAACGCGAGGGCGTCACCCATGAAGAGGTGAAGACCCTGATCGCGGAAGGCGCCGAGCAGGGCGGGATCGAGCCCGCCGAGCAGCATATGCTCGAAGGCGTGTTTGCGCTCGGCGATCTCACGGTGCGGGCGATCATGACGCCGCGGCCCGACGTCGAATGGCTCTCGAAGCACGACGCGCGCGAGGATATCCTGCAGACGCTCTCCACCGCCAAGCATTCGCGCCTGCTGCTCTGCGGCGACGAGCTCGACGACATCGTCGGCATGGTCCGGATGCGCGACCTCATGAACCAGCTGGCGGCGGGGCAGGCGATCGACCTCGATGCCGCCTGCAGCCAGGTGCTGACCATCCACGAGACCACGACGGCGCTGCGGCTGCTCGAGCTCTTTCGCAACGCGCCGTCGCATCTCGCCGTGGTGCTCGACGAGTATGGATCATTGGAAGGCGTGGTGACGCCGGCCGACGTGCTGTCGGCGGTGACCGGGCAGCTCTTGGAATCGAGCGACGAGGCGACCAACGTCGTGAAGCGTGCGGACGGATCCTGGCTGGTGGACGGAAGGGTGCGCGTGGTCGATGCCGAACGCGCGGTCGGCGCCTATGAATGGTCGGGCAAGAACTACACGACGGTGGCCGGCCTGGTGCTGGACCGCCTCGGCCATGTGCCGAAGACCGGCGAGAAGGTCACGGTCGGCGCCTTCACCCTGGAGGTCGTGGACATGGACGGCCGGCGCATCGACAAGCTGCTGGTCGCGAAGCAGCCGGAGGAGTGACACGCGCGCAGCGGACGGCCGGCGCGGCCCTGGGCGTGCGCGCGTCCGTCCGGGTCAGTGCGAGTGCCGGTGGTGCAGGTCGGGGGAGTGCGGGTGGCGGTGGATCAGCCGGGCATGCCGGTGCGTGTGCACATGGGGCTCGGGCGGCGTGCCCGGAGCATGGTCGTGCTGGTGATGGGCGTCATGGACATGCACATGCTCATGCTCCATCGGCTCGTGCGTGTGCTCGTGCTGATGCTGCTCGGTCAGGTGCAGCCAGAGTCCGATCGCCATCAACAGGCCGCCGGCGACGAAGGCGAGGCCGATCGGCTCCCCCAGGAACAGGATCGCGACCCCGGCACCGATGAAGGGCGCCAGCGCATAGTAAGCGCCTGTCCGCGCGGTGCCGAGATGCCGCAGTGCCAGCACGAACAGGGTCAGCGAGACGCCGTAGCTGAAGAAGCCGAGCAGGCCGGCGCCCGCGACTGCCGGAAGGGAGGGCAATGGCGCCCCAAGGCTGAGGGCGATCGCGACGTTGACGATGCCGGCGGCGAGGCCTTTCACCATGGCGATCTGCATCGGGTCCGCGGCCGAGACCTTGCGGGTGAAGTTGTTGTCGATCGCCCAGGCGAGGCAGGCGCCGGCGATCAGCAACGGGCCTGAGCCCAGGCCGACCGAAGCGTCCTTCGGCCAGGAAAGCACCAGCGCGCCGGCGACGATCGCGGCCGCGCCGATCAAAAGACGGCGATCGACATTCTCCTTGAAGACGACCCAGGCGATGCCGAGCGTCAGCACACTTTCCAGGTTGAGCAGCAGCGAGGCCTCGGCGGCCGAGCTCCGTGCCAGGCCGAAGACCAGCAGCACCGGGCCGATCACACCGCCCGAGAGCACCGCCGCGCCGAACCAGGGCAGGTCGCGGCGGCTCAAGCCCGCTTCGTTGGAG
>JAYSFH010000332.1:0-4846 GCA_041913405.1 Dongia sp.
CATGTTCATCAGGAAGAAGAACAGGCCGAGCATCAGCGCGATGAATCCCGGCACCACGGCGTGAAAATCTTTCGGCTTGATCGCCTGGTTGGCCAGCAGCCGCGCGCCGATCAATGCCAGAGGCACCCCGATCGGCAGCATGCCCTGCAGCTGCACGCCCGAGGCGATGCCGGACAGGATAGCCGCGGCCAGGAAGACAAGGCACAGCCGGAAGCCGAAGCCGTAGCCGTCGCGAGTCTGGCGCGCCAGCGCCCGCCACAAGGTCTTCCAGACGATCCAGGGATAAAGCAGCATCGGCGTCAGGATCAGCGTCCAGGGTGCGTTGCGCGTCGCCTCGCTGTTGCTGTTGGTCCAGCCGAAGCCGAAGTTCAGCACGTCGCCCACGCCGACCGCACGCCCCTGGGTGGCAAAGGAGAGCCAGAGGCAGGCGAGTGCGATCGCGACTGTCGTGCCGCTTAGGGCTGCGATCCGCCATTGCACGCGCCGCCAGCCGCGCGGGCGCGCCTCGGGATCGCCGAGCGCGTCGCGGATATGCGGCGCCAGCATGGCGATCGGCGGCAGCAGCAACAAGGCGGTCCAGCCGATCAGGAAAAGATCGGCGGTGACGCAGAGCGTGAACAGGATCCAGAGCGCCGCCCCGCGCAGCAGCCCATGGCGATTCTGCCGCAGCATGCAGATCGCCTGGACGCCGGCGAGCTCGACCGGCAGCGCCACCACTTCCGGCGCGATCATGCTGGCGGTGACGATGAACCCACCCAGCCCCGCCATCAGGATGCGAGAGAATATCTGCGTCGTGGCGCGATGCGGCCATAGAGTCCGCGCCGCGGTGCCGACCAGGAACAGCACGGCCAGCGCGGAAAGGGCGGCGAGCAGCCGCGGCCAGATCTCTGAAACGCCGAAGATCTGCCAGCCCAACAGGATCAGCCAGTCGTGCAACGGCGGCGTGGTGGCGGCGATCTCGCCGTTCAGGAGCGGGACCCAGCTTCCGGTCTGCAGCATGTGCCAGGCGGTGGACAGGGTCTCGAGCTCGATCGGCGCGGTCGGCGGCCGGCTCATGAAGGCGCCGATGATCACCACCGCCCAGATGGCGAACGGCCCCACCCGTGCCATCGTCAGCAGCAGGGGCGATGCGCCGCCGGCCTCCTCCACGGCAACGGAGGGGGCGGAAGCGGCAGGGGGAAGGGGATTGCTATCCGCGGCGGTCGCCATGGCGGCCTTCCTAGCATGTTTCCGCCCCCCAGGGCACTCCGGGGAGCTATGCCGGGAGCCGTGCCGCCGCTACAATCGCGGCCTTCCCGAACCCGGAAACCCCGAGAGGATTCCTTGCTCGATCATCTCATCCAGCGCGCCGGCAAAGCCGTGCCGGTGACGCCGCTCAGCGAAAAGCGCCTGCCCACCTGGCTCAAGGAACAATCCGCCCAACTGCAATCCTGGCTGAAGGCGGCTGGTTTCAAGGCCAAGCCCGGCAGCTGGTGCCTGGTGCCGGACGGGCGCGGCCAGCCGGCGCGGGTGCTGGTCGGCGTCGAGGAGGGGCTCGACCGCTGGTCGGTGGGCGTGCTGCCGGGCGCGCTGCCGCCGGGCAGCTATCGGTTGGACGACACCATCTCCGCCAGCGAAGCCACCGCCTATGCCTTCGCCTGGGCGATGGGCTGCTATCGCTTCGGGCGCTACAAGAGCGACGGCAAGGAGTTCGCGCGGCTGGTCTGGCCCAAGGCCGCCGACCGCGCCGTGGTCGAGCGCCTGGCGAAGTCGATGGCCCTGGCACGCGATCTCATCAACACCCCGGCCGAGGACATGGGCCCGCCCGAGCTGGCCGAGGCGGCGAAGAAAGTCGCGCAGGAGTTCAAGGCCAGGTTCTCGGTCATCGTCGGCGACGATCTCTTGAAGCAGAACTACCCGACCATCCATGCGGTCGGGAGAGCGGGGCCGAAGCCGCCACGCCTCATCGAGCTGAAATGGGGCACGGCCGGGCCGAAGCTGGCTTTGGTCGGCAAGGGCGTCTGCTTCGATTCCGGCGGGCTCGACTTGAAGCCCTCCAGCGGCATGCTGATGATGAAGAAGGACATGGGCGGCGCCGCGCTGATGCTGGCGCTCGCCTGCGCGATTATGGACGCGAAGCTGCCGGTGCAGCTCCACCTGCTGATCCCCGCGGTCGAGAACAGCGTCTCGGCCAATTCATTCCGGCCCATGGACGTGATCAAGACCCGCAAGGGCATCACCGTCGAGATCGGCAACACCGATGCCGAAGGACGCCTGATCCTCTGCGACGCGCTGGCCGAGGCGGAGAGCGGCCATCCCGATCTCATCATCGACGCCGCGACCCTGACCGGCGCCGCGCGCGTGGCACTCGGGCCGGAACTGCCGGCGCTCTTCTCAAACGACGACGACACCGCGGCCGCGCTGCTGCGCCATGGCAAGCTGGAAGGCGATCCGCTCTGGCAGCTGCCGCTGTGGAAAGGCTATCGGCGGATGCTCGACAGCAAGGTCGCCGACATCAACAACGTCTCCGACGGTGGCTTCGCCGGCGCGGTGACGGCGGCGCTCTATCTCGCAGAGTTCGTGGCGCCCACCACCAAGTGGATGCACATCGACACCTATGCCTGGAACGGCCGTGCCCAGCCGGGCCGGCCGGAGGGCGGCGAGGCGCTGGCCTTCCGGGCGCTGCTGGCTTTCGTCGCCGATTGGGCGCGAACCGCGACGCCGGGCCCGAAGATCATCACCAAGAAGCCGGCGCCCCGGGTCGCCCCCCGGCGCCAGGCTCTGGCAAGACTGCGAAGGCGCTAAGCCCCTCGCCGCATCCGGCCGGAAAGGCGGCCGCGGCGGGCGGTGGCGGGCGGGCTGACCGCGACCTGCTCCAGCAGCTTGTGCAGCTTCATGATCGGCAGGGCCTCGTCCTTGCCGGACAGGCGCGCGGTGTAGCGCGGCAGCAGTTCCTGGGCGGCGGCCGCCGGCGGCTGGTCCGCGCCCAGGCTCAGCAGCCAGGAGAGCAGCAGGTCCTCGGCCGGTCCGGGGAACTCATCCTCCATCTCGAAGGCCTGTTCCAGGATCGATTTCGGGTCCAGCGGATTGGTGGTGGCCTGGGTCATGGCCGCATGAAACAAGGCGCTCGGCGCCGCGTCCAATGATTTTTGCGCCTAGTAGCCGCGCTTTCGGTCCGCGACATGCTCCAGCGCCTGCCCATTTTCGGCCCGCTCGATCTGCTGCCGGATGGCGAGGGTCGAGCTTTCGGGATCGACGTCCGAGGCCAGATGCGGCGTCACCAGGATCTTGGGATGGCGCCAGAAGGGATGCGCCGCCGGCAGCGGCTCGCTGTGGAAGACATCGAGGCTGGCGCCGGAAAGCTGCCCGGACCCCAGCGCCGAGATGAGATCCGCCTCGTTCAATTGCGCGCCGCGACCGACATTGACCAGCCCGGCCCCCGGGGCCAGGCGGTTGAACAGATCGGCGTTGAGGATGCCGCGGGTCTCCGGCGTCAGCGGCAGCAGGCAGACCAGGATCTCCAGCCTGTCCAGGAAGTCCGCGATCTTCGCGCTGCCCGAGAACACAGACACGCCCTCGATCGACTTCGCGCTGCGGCTCCAGCCGCGCGTCGCGAAGCCGAAACTCTGGAGTTTCCGTGCGACCGCCTCGCCGAGCGTGCCGAGGCCCATGACGCCGACCTTGCGGTCCCAGGGTGCGGGATAGGTCTGGTCGATCCAGCGGACCTCGCGCTGCGCCGTCGCGAGCTCGCGGAAGCCGCGATGCAGCTCCAGCACCTGCCAAAGCACGTAATGCTCCATCGCCTGGGTCAGGCCAGGCTCCGCCATCTTCACGATCTGCACGTTCGCTGGGATCGTCGCATCGTCCACGAAGCGCTCGACCCCGGCGCCGAGGACGAACAGGGCCTTGAGGTCCGGCATGCGCCCATAGACGCCGGGCAGCGGTTTCCAGGTCATGCAATAGCGGATGCCGCGCAGATCGCGTTCCGGCTCGTCGCGCACCAGGACGACTTCCGGCGCGGCCTTGCGGAAGGCGATTTCCCAGGCGGCGTAGCTGGCGCCGGTATCGGAGAGGACCAGGCTGGCGCTCATTGCCGCACCACGCCGCCTTCGGTGGTCTCGATATTCAGGGCCGCGCGCAGCAGCGCCTGGGTATAGGCCTCGCGCGGCTGCTCGAAGATCTGCGCGACCGGCCCTTGCTCCACCATGTGACCGTCCTTCAGCACGATCACCCGGTCGGCCATGGCGCGGATCACGCGGAGATCGTGGCTGATGAAGAGATAGGCGAGGTTGTGCTTCGACTGCAGGTCGCGCAGCAGATCGACGATCTGCGCCTGCACCGACATGTCGAGCGCCGAAGTCGGCTCGTCCAGCACGATCAGCTTGGGCTTGAGAATCAGCGCCCGCGCAATCGAGATGCGTTGGCGCTGGCCGCCGGAGAACTCATGCGGATAGCGATGCCGTGTCTCGGGGTCGAGCCCGACCTCTCGCAGCGCTTCGATCACCGCCTGCTCGCGCTCCGCCGGATCCTGGGCGAGGTCATGCACCTCCAGCCCCTCGGCGACGATCTCGCCGACCGAGAGGCGCGGCGAGAGCGAGCCGTAGGGATCCTGGAACACGATCTGCATGTCCTCGCGCAGCGGCCGCATGTCGCCGCGGTCGAAACCGTCGATTCGCTTCCCGTCGAACCGGATCTCGCCCTTACTGTCGATGAGACGCAGGAGAGCCAGGCCGAGCGTGGTCTTGCCCGATCCGGATTCGCCGACCACGCCGACCGTCTCGCCCTCGCGGATCTCGACGGTCACGTCCTCGAGTGCCCGCACGTGATCGACCACGCGGCGGAACACGCCCGCCTTGATCGGAAACCA